>JBDSAB010000680.1:0-8950 GCA_039922395.1 Caldimonas sp. | reverse complement strand
TCTCCGGGTTCCGGGGAACAGTCCCCGGAAGCCAAGCTACGACTCACTACCCCGCTGCGTCCAAGAGGCCAAATCAGCCGCGCGCAACCACCGCGTCAGCGGTTTGGTCCAACGGCCAAGACCGGTCGGTCACGACCGGCCGGTACTCGGAACCCTTCGTAGGGGATTTCGCGTCGTCCTGATCTTGGGGTCCGCCGTTCCTTGTTCGGTACCTGTCCAAGAGAAGGCCGGTTCCGAGTTGAGGCAGACTCCAGCCATGATGTACAAATTCAAGTCCAAGGCCGCGGGCGATGTCCTCATGATGGAATCTGCCGGCGATCAGTTGCTCAAGGCGATCGGAAAGGAGCCGTCTGACCAAGGGATTATCCAGGCCGCGCAGATGCCAGCGGCCATTTCGGCGATCGAGCAGGCCATCCAGGCGGACGAGGCAGCTCGTCGAAGGGCGGAAGAGGCTGCCGCAGCCGAGGGACGCAAGCTGCCACCTCGGGAGGGCGTATCTCTTCGGCAACGTGGCTGGCCGCTGCTCGAGATGCTCAAGCAGGCAAGCAGGGAAAGCCAGGACGTTGTTTGGGGCGTCTGACGTCGCGAGGACCAGAGGAGCGTAGAGGCCCGTAGCTTGACCGCCCAGTCAGCCGTTCGCCAGCCTGTCAACCAGGGCCGGGCCGGCCGCGGACGTCTATGAGGCTCGACCCTGCTGCCTCGTGTCCGGAGCCGATCACGCTGAAGGATGCGTCGGTTTCGAGCACCACAGCCTGCACTCCGCCGAGGGCGTTGATACCCGAGGCACGGACTGCGGCCAGGACCTCGGCTTCCGTGACCCGCGCATTGCGAAGCGCATGGGGCACAAAGGACCCCTTGTAGACGAGCATCTGCGGCTCTCCCGTGACGACTTTTCGAACCCAGGAGACCCGCACGCTGAGCCAGGTGATGGCAAACTGAAGTCCGATAAGCATGAGCATGCCGACGAGCCCCTGCACAAGCGAGGTGTCCTTGCTGAGCACCGTCTTCCGAGCATCGATCCGAGCGCGACCGTGACCACCAGGTCGAAGGCGTTCATTTTCGATAGCGTTCGCTTTCCGAAGGCTCGCAGCACGAACACGAGCGCGGTGTAGGCGAAGACCGCGAGCACCGCAGTGCGCAGCACAGGCCCCCAACCGCCGAAGAGTGCATCAACCATCCGCGTCTCCTTTGCTACCCGCCGGTTCCGGCGCCAAAGGTGATCGCAGCGTGTGCCTGGCAACGAGTCCGATCGTCGAACCCTGCACGATCAAGGTAAACAGTACAACCGCGTAGGTCGCTGCCAGGATCACTGGCTTTGCCGGGTCGTCCGGCAGAGCCAGTACGAGTGCGACCGAGATGCCGCCGCGCAGGCCTGCCCAGGTCAGGAACGGTACGTTGCGCACCGACAGGCGCTTGCTCCACGGGACTATCAGGAGCGGCGCCGCCACCGCGAACAGCCGGGCGACGAGCGCGATCGGCACTGCGGCCAGGGCCACGACCAGTGTCCCTGGCGCGAAGGTCAGCACCAGGACCTCTAGCCCGATGAGAAGAAAAAGCACGGAGTTCAGGATCTCGTCAATCAGCGTCCATAAGGTGGTGACGTAACGCCTCGTCGTGTCGGTCATCGCATGCTGCGCATCACGGTGGCCGACGAGCAGGCCGGCCGCGACGACGGCGAGCGGGCCGCTGGCGCCAAGCCGCTGCGCCAGCGCATAGAGGCCGGTCACGAGTGCCAGCGTGATCAGCGTCTCGACCGCGAAGTCGTCGATGGCGCGCAGCCCCCGGTAGGCGATGTAGCCCGCGACCACGCCGAGGAGAATGCCGCCCCCGATCTCTTGCAGGACGGTCACTGCCACGCTGCCGACCGTCGGTATGTGGTCTCCCGCGCCGGCGGCGTAGCCGAGGAGCAGGAGGAAGAGAACGACGCCCACGCCGTCGTTGAACAGGGATTCGCCCTGCAGCTCGATCGAGATCTCGTCGGGCAGCTTCACGCCCTTGAGCATCGCCAGGACCGCGATCGGATCGGTCGGGCTGATGAGCGCGCCGAAGACCAGCGCCCAGGGCAGCGACAGCGGATGGCCGAGCGCGCCGGCGGCGAGCCAGAACGCAACGCCGACGATCACCGTCGACAGCAGCGTTCCCAGAACGGCCAGGAGGGCGACAGGGCCCGCACGGTCGCGCAAGGCGCTCACATCCAGGCCGAGAGCCCCCGCGAAGAGCAGGAAGGCGAGCATGCCGTTCATGACCACGCCGGAGAAGTCGATCTGCCGAAGTGCGGCCGTCAACTCCACGACCATCGACGAGCCTGGAAACACCACGCCGACCCCTGCAACTGCCAACGACGCAACCAGCCCCATGACGAGCAAGCCGACCGAGTTGGGGAGGTGAACGTAACGGTGGTTGATCCAGCCGAACAGCGCCGACAGGACCAGGAGCACGGCAATCAGATCGAAGAAGGACAGCATGGAGTCAAGGGCACTTCGCGGCCATCAAGCTGCGGGCTCGCCGCGGACGACACGTTCAAAGGCGGCATGGCGACCGCGCACGTCGGCCAAGTCGGCAGGCGAGCCTACGCTGCGAACGGCATCCGACAGCACGAGCTCGGCGTGCCGCTCGAGCTCGGCAAGTCGATCGGGGCGCTGTTCGCAGCTGGCTACTGCAGCAAGCACCTCCAGCATTCGTATGAGCACCGCGGGGCTGCCGGCGGCGTTCTGCCGAATCATGTGAAACATGGCGTCGCACAGACCCGCATAGTTGGTGCTGGGCGTCACCAGAACCGGCAGCCCGGCGCGAAGATGAACGCTGCTGGGCAGGAACACCCGAGTCACATCGCAGAGTGAAGCGCCGAGGCGGTCGAGCACGCCGATGGCGGTATGCGGGTCATTGATGCCGGTCGAGAGCGCACGAACCGCGACATCGACGAGCTGGCGCACCGCGAATTCAAGGTCGATCGAGCTGGTCCGGGTCGCCCCGAGTGCCATGGCGCCCTGGATGGTCGCTTCGGCCCCCGCAACGGGCTTCAGCACGATCGCGCTCGCCGTCCCGGGGAAAACGTAGTCTCCCGGCCGCACGAGGAGCCGGATCGCGGTGCGGTTCTCCGCGGCCCAGTCGGCCAAGCCTTCGGCGTCGAACTCCTGCAGATAACCGCGGCGCGGGTCGAGGACGGGTGTCGCACCCGTCCAGAATGACGATGGTGGAGGCTCAGGCGAGGCCTCGTCGACCGTCAACCGGTCGATTGCCTGGCGAACATCGTCACTGACGAGCTCAACCACGGTGTCGACGTTGATGCGGCCCGCCATGTGGCCGACGAAGTACACCAACGTCGCCACGCAGACGAACGCGAGCAGGATGCCGACGGTCATCGACAGGTGCGGCGTGAAGGCTCCCTCCTCCTGGGTGCGCACGGTGCGCAGCACCATGAGCGCATAGGAGAACGTGCCCAGAAACACGCCGAGCGTGATCTGCACGCCGCGGTCGCGGGTGAAGTTGCGCAGCAGGCGCGGCCCCATCTGCCCTGCGGCGAGCGACAGTGCCGCGATGGTGATCGAGAACACCGTGCCAGCAACGCCGATCGTTGACGAGGCCACGGCACCCAACAAGGTTCGCGCGCCCATGCCCCCGCCGTTGTAGACCCACTCCCCTTCGATGAGCCACCTCGGGACCGTACCGGTACGGTCGAGGTGGACAAAGGCCACCGCCGCGAGGATGCCGAGCAATGTGAGCGCCGCTGGAACAAGCCAGAAGCTTTCGCTCATCTGGATGAGGAACTTGCGAAGGTGTGCGGTCACAGGCAGCCGGCGTTGGGCCGGGCGACGATTACGATCGTTGAGTATCGGGCGGGCAGGACGAGGTGCTGTGCCCGGGCCCTCTGCTTGCTCGTCCTCTGCAGAGGACGTTTAGCAAATCGCACGCCCGCACTTCAATGCGGTTTCTGGCACCTAACGGTGCTCGTGCTGATGCTTTGGCTCTATCTGGCGGGGTTGACCATCCTGTTCGAATTGTTGTCAGGCGCCACGATGCGAGGACGATCTCATGCCTGATGTAGACGGTGATACCGGGCGATCGGTGACGAGCTTCGACGCCTCCGAGACCTCCATCGCGACGAGTTCATCACCCGGCCGGCCGCCCGGCGCCGGCCCATGGCCCTCGCCGTCGGGATCGTTCACTTGATCCGGGTGCGCCAGGGGATGGTGGGCGCGTTGCTGGTGTTTGCCACCGGCTTCGTCATCCTCTGCATCCTCAATCTCAGCCTGGGCGACAAGCAGATCGACCGGCCTCTGGCACGGAATTACTCCGTCGACGATCCGGCCTTCGAACGCACGGTCGGTGCCGTGCTTACGCGCGATCTGGTCGGCGGAAACCACATTCGCACGCTGCTCAACGGAGACGAGATTTTTCCGGCGATGCTCAGCTCCCTGCGAGGCGCCAGGCGATCGATCACCTTCGAGACGTATATCTTCTGGTCGAGCACCATCGGCACGGAGTTCGAAGCGGCCTTCACTGCCGCTGCGAAGCGGGGCGTACAGGTCAAGGTGCTCGTCGACTGGATCGGGGGAGAGCTCGTCGAGGAGCGAGTCGAACGCATGCGTGAGGCCGGCGTCGAGGTTCGTCTGTACAACGCGCCCCGCTGGAATACCTTGGGCCGCTTCAACAATCGCACACACCGCAAGCTGATGGTGGTCGACGGGACCGTCGGCTTCATCGGCGGGGCAGGCATCGCGGACGATTGGCGCGGCAATGCTCAAGATGCGCAGCATTGGCGCGGCACCCATTTCCAGGTGGATGGCCCCGTCGTCGCGCAACTCCAGTCCGCCTTTATCGACAACTGGCTGAAGACGACCGGCGAGCCACTCGACAGCCCGGCCTTCTTGCCAGCGCTCACCAGCGCGGGATCGTTGGCAGCACACACCTTCGCAAGCTCCCCACGTGGCGGTTCGAAGAGCATGCAGCTTTTATATCTGATGTCGATCACCGCTGCCGCCAGATCCATTGATCTTTCCGCCGCTTATTTCGTGCCCGACGAGGTCGCTGTTGAGACGCTGGTCGCTGCGGCCCGGCGCGGCGTACGAGTGCGCATCATCGTTCCTGGGCCCTACATGGACCAGGAAAGCGTGCAGCATGCATCGCGCGCCGTCTGGGAGCCACTCCTCGCGGCGGGCGTGCAGATCTACGAGTTCCAGCCGACGATGTTCCATTGCAAGGTCATGGTCGTCGACGGCACTTGGGTGACCTTGGGTTCTTCGAATTTCGACGCCCGGTCGTTCAGCATCAACGACGAAGCGAACCTCAACGTCTATGACGCGACGTTTGCCGCCGAACAGATCGCGGTGTTCGAGCGTGATCTGACCCCGGCCGCGTGCCGTGACATTGAACTGGTGGAGAGCGCGCTCCTTGACGGAGCGGCTGATCGACCGTGCATTCGGGCTCGTGGCATCTCAACTATGACCACCGTCTACGTCGTGCTCGACAGGACGAGCCGGCGCTCGCGCTGTTTAGCTCCTCGGTAAGGCGTACGCGAGGACCGAGTCTCCCTTTCGCGTCCCCGTCGAGCCGTGGCCGCCAGCGACGACGAGCAGATACTGGCGCCCGTCGCTGCCGGTGTAGGTCATGGGCGTGGCCTGTCCGCCGGCGGGCAGGCGCGCCTCCCAGAGCTGCCTGCCGCTCGTCACGTCGTAGGCACGCACGTAGTCGTCGAGGCTGCCGGACAGGAAGGCCAGGCCGCCTGCCGTCACGATGGGGCCGCCCAGGTTGGGCACCCCCATGCGGATGGGGATCGGCAAGGGCGACAGGTCGCGCACTGTGCCGTTTTTGTGCATCCAGACGACCTTGCCCGTGGTCAGGTCGGCACCGGCCACGTAGCCCCACGGCGGCGCCACGCAGGGGATGCCCAGCGGCGACACGAACGCGCTGAGGCTCGCTGCGAACGGCGCTCCGAAGTTCTCGTTCAAGGCCGGTAGAGGGCCTTGAGGCGCCTCGTCATGCACCACCAGGGCGCTGTCGTTCGGTCGCTGGACGAGGCGTGACACGAAGGGCAGGTACGTTGGCGTCGTGAAGGCGATTTGCCGACGAGGATCGATCGCGACGCTGCCCCAGTTGAAGACGCCGAAATTGCCCGGATGAATCAGCGATCCCTGCGTCGACGGGGGGGTGAACCGGCCCTCGTAGCGAAGGCGCCGGAACTGGACGCGACAGGCCAGCTGGTCGAACATGCTCACGCCCCACATGTCGTGTTCTTTCAACGTGGGCGGATTGAACGAGATCGCGGCCACTGGCTGCGTCGGCGCGGTCGTGTCGCCCGCTGCGGCGCCTTGCGGTGCAGGCGCCTCGGGTTGCGGGCGGATCGGCACACCGGTGCGGCGATCGAGCACGAACAACTCGCCCTGCTTGGTCGGCTGGACCAGCGCCGGGACGGTCGCGCCGTCGATGCGCAGGTCGACCAGGCTGGGCTGAGAGGGGACGTCGTAGTCCCAGAGATCATGGTGCACGGTCTGGAACACCCAACGGACCTGTCCGCTGCCGAGGTCGAGCGCGACGACCGACGAGGAGTACTTCTCGACGGCCGGACTGCGGTGGCCGCCCCACTGGTCGGGCGGCTGGTTGCCCATGGGCACGTACACCATGCCCAAGTTTTCGTCGACGCTCGAGATCGACCAGCTGTTGGGAGAGTTGACGGTGTAGCGCTGTCCGTCGGCGATCGGCGCGGTCTCCACGGGGTTGCCTGAATCCCAGTTCCATACCAGCTTGCCGGTGTCGACATCGAAGGCCCGGATGACGCCCGACTGTTCATGCGTGCTGACGTTGTCCAGCACCGTGCCCCCGACGACGACGAGCCGCTCGGTCACGACCACCGGCGACGTGGAGTAGTAGGCACCCGGCCGCACGTTCGGCATGTGGGCCCACAGATCGATCTCGCCTCCGTTGCCGAACCCGCGGCACGGACTGCCGTCCTTCGGGTTGAGCGCGAGCAGCCGGCCGTCGGCGGTCGGCATGAAGAGCTTGCCTTCGGCGCAACTGGCGGCCGCTGCCGTCTCCGCCGCCGCCGCGCTGGCCGTCGCCGTGGAAGGCGGTGTTCGCGGCGCCCGGTAGGAGAGACCCCGGCAGGTCAGGTGCTGCAGGGCCAGGGCGTTGACCATTTTTACGTCGTGGCGCCAGATCTCCTTGCCCGTCGTGGCGTCGATCGCGAGCACGGACTGGTGCGGGGTGCACAGGAAGAGCCGGTCTCCCACCTTCAGAGGCGTCACCTCGTAGGTCGTCTCGACGGGATCGCCCGGCTGCCCCCGCAGGTCACCCGTGTGGATGTGCCAGGCGACCTCCAGCCTGGACACGTTCTCCGGTGTGATCTGGCTCAACGGCGAGAAGCGCTGGCCGTATCCCGTGCGGCCGTACGCGTGCCATTCGCCGGGCGGTACGCCACGCAGGTCGGCGTCCACATCGATCAAGGCGCCTTGCGACGGCGGCAACATGCCTTCAATGGCGTGGACGTCGCGCAGCCACGACCCAACCGAGACGAGTGCGAAAGCAGCGAGTCCGGCGGCGAGTGCAACGCCCCCACCTTCTCGCCAGCCCGAGCGCGAAGCGGACGAGGGAGGCTTCGGGGCGCCGCCGGCGGAGGGGCCGCGCGCGCGATCGGCGTCCAACCGTCGCGTCGTCCAGGGCAGCAACAAGACCGCCCCCAGCAGAAACAGCACGCCCATGCGGGCCGCCAGCGGCCACCAGTCGAGGCCGACCTCCCAGAGCGACCAAACGAGCGACGCGACGAAGAGCGCGGCGAGGCTCCACAGGGCAAGGCCGGAGCGGCGATGAACCCGGAGGCCGGTCAGCAGCAGCATCAAGCCCGCCAACACGTAGTAGGGACTGCCGCCCAGCACGAGCAGCCACAGGCCGACAAGGCCGATGGCCAGGCCAAGAAGCCCCAGGAGGGCACCGAGGGTTGTGGTGTAGGCGGTTGCGTCTCGAGTCGACATGTCAATCTCCGGTGGCAAGCGGTGTGTCAGGAGGCAGGAGCCACGCTGGACGCCTCGATGTAGATCCGCCTGACATCGGGGAACCGCTCCCGAATCGCGGCTTCGATGCGGCGCACTGCCGCCTGAACCCCATCGGCCGGGATGGAGGGGTCAAACTCGACATCGAGCGCCAGCAGCACCTCGCCCGGGACGAAGTACATCGTGAGGGGTGCACCCGCCCGGCAAATCTCGCCTTCGCCCTCCGCGATGCGACGGATCTCGCGCGTGGTCTCGAGTGCCATTGCCTCGCCGATGAGCAGGCCGCGGGACTGGTGAATGAGCAAGGTGGCGACGCCGCACAGAAGCAGCCCGATCACGATCGACGCCACCCCGTCGAGAACGGGCAAGCCGAGACGGTGGCTCCCGTAGATTCCCAGCGCTGCCGCGGCCAGGCCAAGCATCGCGGCGGAGTCCTCGGCGATGACGGTGTACGTGGTGGGGTCGCGGCTCGTCCGGAGCGCCGCCAGGAACTGCTTCTCTTCTTTCCCCTTCCAGAACTGACGAAGTGCGATGACGAGGCTCGTGCCCTCGAAGACAGCTGCTGCTCCAAGAATGACGTAGTTCCAGAAGGGGTCCTCCACCGGCACCGGATTCAGGACGTGGAGGATGCCCTCGTAGATGGAGACGCCGCCACCCACGCCGAATATCAGCACGGCAACGATGAGGCTCCAGAAATAGAGTTCCTTGCCGTAGCCGAAAGGATGCCGCCGGTCGGCCTTGCGCTTGCTGAGGTGCAACCCGAGCAGCAGCAGCACGCCGTTGCCGCTGTCGACGAGCGAGTGGATTCCCTCGGACAGCATCGCCGAGCTGCCGGTGAACGGCCACACCGGCAAACTTGGCGACGGCGATGGCCACGTTCGCGCCAATCGCACCATAGACCGCGGCCTTCGATTCAGCCATCCCCGGTCCCTGCCATGCCACTCATCTCTTGGGCCCGAGGTCGTCGA
>JBDSAB010000679.1:0-10158 GCA_039922395.1 Caldimonas sp. | reverse complement strand
GTCGGCGCGGTAGCCCATCTGCAGCAGCAGCCGCATCGCCAGCTTCTGATTCACCACGTTGTCCTCGGCCAGCAGGATGCGCAGTGGGTGGCGCTTGGCCATCTCCTTGTCCATCACCGGCTTGGCCGGGGCCGTGGGCCGCGCCGACGCGCCGCTGTCGCCGCCCAGCAGGTCCATCAGCGTGTCGAACAGCTGGCTCTGGTGCAGCGGCTTGGCCAGTTGCGCCTTGAACAGCTGCGTCTCTTCCGCCGCGCTGTCGCGCCGGCCGAGCGAGGTAAACAGCACCAGCGGCAGGGCAGGGTGCGTGGCCTTGATCTGCCGCGCCAGCGCCAGCCCGTCCATCTGCGGCATGTGCATGTCGATGATGGCCAGGTCGAAGGCTTGGCCTTCCTTCAGCCACTGCAATGCCGTCACCGGCGATTCGGTGTCCTTGGGTTGCAGGCCCCAGCGCGCTGTCTGCAGCCGCAGGATCTTGCGGTTCGTGGCGTTGTCGTCCACCACCAGCAGCCGCTTGCCGGCCAGTGCCGGCTGTTGGCCGGCAAAGCTGCGGCGCGGTGTCTCGCCCGGCAGCTCGGTGCTCGGCGCGGCGATGGTGAAGTGGAAGCTCGATCCGCTGCCCGGCCCGGCCGATTCCACCCACATCGTGCCGCCCATCAGCTCGGCCAGCCGCTTGCTGATGGCCAGGCCGAGCCCGGTGCCACCGTACTTGCGCGTGGTGGTCGAGTCGGCCTGGCTGAAGCTCTGGAACAGCTTGGCCTTGCCGGCTTCGCTCAGGCCGATGCCGGTGTCGCGCACGGTGAAGTGCAGGCAACTGCCGCCTTCGGTCTGCTCGTCGCCCTCGGCGCTGATGCTGAGCACGACTTCGCCGCTTTCGGTGAACTTGACCGCGTTGCTCAGCAGGTTCAGCAGGATCTGGCGCAGCCGCGTCACGTCGCCTTTGATCGCGGCGGGAATCTCGCCTTCGCCGTTGTTCTCAAAAACATAGGCCAGGTCCAGGTGCTTCTCGGCGGCGCGGCCACCGATCAGGTCCAGCGCCGATTCGACGCACTCGCGCAGGTCGAAGGGATGCGTCTCCACATCCATGCGCCCGGCTTCGATCTTCGAGAAGTCGAGGATGTCGTTGATGATCGTTAGCAGCGCGTCGCCCGAATCGCGGATGGTCGAGGCGAAGTCGCGCTGGTCGTCGTCGAGATTGGTGTCGAGCAGGAGGCCGCTCATCCCGATCACCGCATTCATCGGCGTGCGGATCTCGTGGCTCATGGTCGCCAGGAAGGCGCTCTTGGCCTCGTTGGCCGCCTCCGCGGCGGCGCGCGCGGTCTGCGCCTGCTTGAAGAGGCTGGCATTCTGGATCGCGATCACGGCCTGGTTCGCGAAGCCGCGCAGCAGCGCTTCCTCCTTGTCGGTGAAGCCGCCCATCCGGTTGCGCGACAGCGAGATCGAACCGATGCCGCGGTCGCCCTGCATCAGCGGCGCCATGATCAGCGAGTAGTTCATGCCGGTCAGCTTGGCGGGCGCGCGCAGCGCCGGCGGTACATCGGGCCCATGAAGAACATCCGGGAAGCTCAGCACCCGGCCGCCCGCGATCGCCACCGCCGTCGCCGTGCCCTCCAGCGAAACCGGGTAGAGCGAGCGCATCTGCTCGGTCATGCGCCGCACCTCTTCCTCGGGCATGCCCGGCCCGGCATTCGATGTGGCGTGCGCATGGATCGCTTCCAGGTGCAGCAGGCCGTCGTCGCCGATCAGCAGGATCGCCGAGGCCTCGACGTCGAACAGGCGCGCGCAGCTGTCGAGGATGGTGTCGAACACCGGCTTCGCGTCCGAGACCGAGCTGCTGATCACCTGCAGCACCTCGGCGGTGGCGGTCTGCTGCTCGAGCGCCTCCTTGGTCTCGTTGAAGAGCCGCACGTTCTCGATCGCGATCACGGCCTGGTCGGCGAAGGTCTGCAGCAGGCGCACGAAGCGCGCCGGGAACAGGCCCGGGAACTTGCGCCCGACACCAATCGAGCCGATGACATCGCCGTCGCGGAGCATTGGCACCGCGAGGTTGCTGCGCAGGCCGGCCGCGACCGCAGCGTCCTTCAGAACGAAATCCGGCTCCTCGCGGAGATCGGCGACGTGGATCGGCGCGCCCTCGGCGACCGCCCGCGCGAGGACGCTGCCACGCCCCGGCGGCATTGGAAAGCGCGCCCGGACAGCCTCGGCGGACTCGGCCGACGTGCCGTGAAACGCGACGAGATGGACCTGGCTCCCGTCGTAGCGCGCGACACCGCCGACCTGCGCATCGCACAACGCACGCGCGCGCTCGGCAATCGCATCGAAGACCGGCTGCACGTCGGTCGGCGAGGCGCTGATGACCTTCAGGATCTCGGCGGTCGCGGTCTGCTGTTCCAGCGCCTCCTGGGTCTCGTTGAAGAGGCGCGCGTTGTCGATCGCGATCACGGCCTGGTCGGCGAACGTCTGCAGCAGGCCGATCTCGGCCGGCGCGAACGGCCGCACCTGGTTGCGCAGCAGCGCGATCACGCCGATCGACTGGCCCTCACGGAGCATCGGCACGGCGAGCACCGAGCGGAAGCCGTTGCGGGCCTGCAGCTCGCGCACGTCGGGGTATTCGGTGTCGAGCAGCGGCACGATGTCGGCGACATGGACGAAGCGATGCTCGAGGAATGCGCGGCCGGCCACCGAGGTGGCACGCATCGGCAGCGCATCGCTCAGCGACTCGGCCTCGTAGCCCGGGCCGTAGCTCGTCATCGCGCGCAGCGTGCCGTCGACCGCGAGCCATACGCGGCTGCCTTCGGCGCGGCACAGCAGTCCGGCGCGCTCGGCGACCGCGTCGAGCACCGGCTGGACGTCGGTCGGCGAACCGCTGATGACCTTCAGCACTTCGGAGGTCGCGGTCTGCCGTTCGAGCGCTTCCTTGGTCTCGTTGAACAGCCGCACGTTCTCGATCGCGATCGCGGCCTGGTTGCAGAACGTGGTCAGCAGCTCGACGTGCTTGTCGGTGAAGGCACGCACCTCCTGACGCCAGACGACGATCACCCCGACCACCGCGCTGCCGCTCAACATCGGCAGGCCCAGCATGGTCCGGTACCCGCCGAGCCGCTGCGACTCGGCCTGCCGGTAGTCGGGATCGGCGAGCGCATCGAGGATCTGGACCGGGCGCCGTTCGACGATGACGCGCCCGATCAGGTAACCGCGCTCCGGCCGCACCGGAATGCGCGCGATGTGCGCCTCGAACTCGGTCGACGCACCATGCGAGACGGCGAGGCGGAACACCTCGCCGTCGGGCCGGAAGATGAAGCCGTGGCTGGCGTCGCAGAGCTGCGTCGCGTTGTCGACCAGCGTCTTCAGCACGCGGTGCAGGTCGAACGCGGACTGGCTGATGACCTTCAGCACGCCGGCGATGGCCGTCTGCTGGCGCAGGCCTTCCTGCGTCTCGTTGAAGAGCCGCGCATTCTCGATCGCGATCACAGCCTGATCGGCAAACGTCCCCAGCACGTTGATCTGCCGAGCCTCGAACGGCCGCACCTCCTTGCGGTAGATCGCGATCGCGCCGATCAGCTCGCCGTCGCGCAGGATCGGGACGCCGAGCCAGGTGCGGATGCCGCCGAGCTCGACCGATCGGCGGCGCAGCGCGTCACCTGCCCGATAGGCGTCGTCGTCGATCAGGTCGGGGATGTGGACCGCCGCCTTGGTCGCGGCAATACGGCCGAGCCCGCTGATCGGCGAGGCCTTGATCGGCTGGCGCAGGAAGGCATCGAACGACGGGTCCGGAACCAGCGTCGCCACGGCCTGGAAGATACCGGCCTCGTAGCGCACCAGCAGTCCCATGTCGGCCTCGCAAAGCCGGATACCGTGGGCCAGGATCGCATCGAACACCGGCTCGGTCGAGGTCGGCGAGCCCGAGATCACCTGCAGGATCTCGCCGGTGGCTGTTTGCTGGCTGAGCGCCTCGGCGAGTGCCTCGTTGCGAGTCTCGAGCTCGTGGAAGAGTCGCGCGTTCTCGATCGCGATCACGGCCTGGTCGGCAAAGGTCTGGGCGAGCGCGATCTCCTTGTCGCTGAACACGCCTGCGGTCGCACGCAGGATGCCGATGCAGCCGATCGCGCCGCCGTCCTTCAGGAGCGGCGCGAACAGGCCGGAGCGCCAGCCGATGGCCGTCGCGAGTTCGCGGGTGCGCGGGTACTCGGCGAAGGCCTCCTCGCGGTCCTCGATGACGACAACGCGCGCGGCCAGCACGCATTCGCCGGAGACGCTTTGGCGATCGAGCGGCCATCGATCGATGCTCTGGGTAAGTTCGCCGTCGCCCGCAACCGCGACGACGCCGAGCATCTGGCCGGCCGTCAGCAGCAGGTTGACCGCCTTGCCGCCGAACAGCCGCTGGCAGCTGCCGACGATCGCATCGAAGACCGGCCGGGTATCGGTGATCGAGCCGCTGATCACGCGCAGGATCTCGGAGGTGGCGGTCTGGCGCTCGAGCGATTCCTTGGTCTCGTTGAAGAGTCGGGCGTTCTCGATGGCAATGACGGCCTGGTCGGCGAATGTCTGCGCGAGCGCGATCTCGTGGCTCTCGAACTCGCCGGCCGCGGCGCGCAGGATCGCCAGCGAGCCGATCGCACGGCCGTCGCGCAGCAACGGCACGAACAGCGCCGAGTGATAGCCGAGCGCCAGCGCGAGCTGCTTCATGCGCACGAAGCGCGACTCTGCCTCGACCGTGTCGGGAACGACGATCGTCTGCGAGTCGAGGATGCAGGTCCCGGCACCGCTGCCGCGGTCGAGCGGCCACGGCTGCAGGAAGCCGCCCGCCCTGCTCTCGGCGCTGTCGCTGGCGAAGGCGACCGCCTCGATCATCGACCCGTTCGGCATCGCCAGCGCCACCGCCTTGCCCCCGAACAGCCGCTGGCAGCTCTGCACGATCGCGTCGAAGACCGGCTGCGTATCGGTGATCGAGCCGCTGATGACGCGCAGGATGTCCGAGGTCGCGGTCTGCTGCTCGAGCGCGTCGCGGGTGCTTTTGAACAGGCGCGCGTTCTGCAGCGCGACGGTCGCCTGCAGCGAGAGGCCGACCAGAAACTCGAGCTCGCGCGCATCGAAGGGCTCGCCGGCGTTGCGCCAGACCGCCATCGCACCGAGCACCTGCGGGCCGGCCTTCAGCGGCGCCACCATCAGCCGCTCGAGCGTCTCGGGCGGGGTGCCCTCGACGTGGATCGCGCGCGGATCGGCGTTGGTGTTGTTGACGACGATCGGCTCGCCGCTCTGCAGCGCGCCGCCGACGATGCCGTGCCCCGGCGTGACGCGGCTCGCCAGCAGCGGCCCCGCCATGTCGCCGAGCGCGACGATCGGGGTGTGGATGCGGCCGTCCGCATCGCCCAGGAAGATCACGCTGTTGTCGACACCGAGCAGGTCCTTCGCGTGGCGGGCGATGCGGTCCATCAAGGCCGGCAGGTCGAGCGTCGACGAGATGTCGCGGCCGACCTCGACCAGCGCGGCGGCTTCGCGGCGGCGCCGCTGCGTCTCGCTGAACAGGCGGGCGTTCTCGAGCGCGACGCCCAGGCTCGAAGCCACCGTGCCGAGCACGCGGATGTCGACCTCGCCGTAGGCATGCTGGCGAACGTGATCCTCGAGCACGATGACACCGAGCACGCGATCGCCGGCGAGGATCGGCACGAACACCATCGACTGGCTCTCGTCGGTGCCCGGGATCGGAATCAGGCCGAGCGCGCGCGCCTCGGCCGGCGTGTGGACGACGACCGGCTGGCGCGTCCTGAGCATCGTCTGCCACGGGCCGCCCTCGACCGGCGGATGCGGCGGCGCGTCGATCCGCTCGCCGTGCTCGTATTCGTAGAGGAAGCGCATCAGCCCGGCCTGCTCGTCCCACCAGCGGATGCCGATGTCGCGCACGCCGAAGACCTCGCGCAGCTTGTCGCCGACGACGTCGACGATGGCCTCGAAGTGCAGCTCGGCGCTGATGCCGCGCTGGACCGCATGGATCAGTGCGAGCTCGGCGTCACGCTGCGCCAGTTGCTTGCGCAGCGCGGCCTCGGTGCCTGCGGAACTGCGCGGACCCTTGGCCGTCGGCGTGCCTTCGACCGGTGGGCGTGCGAGAGAGTCCTTCTTCGCCATGGCCATGAGCTTCGCGGTCGCCGTTGCGGCGCCTTCAGGGACTGCCGACGCGGCAGTCCGCCCAGAATGTAACCGCGGTGCGCTCACGCAAGACCGTCTTCCGGTACCGACGGCAGCGCCGAAGCCTTCCGGTCCCGGCGGGTGCGCAGTAGAGTGGGCCCATGCCCGGATGAACCTTGGGAGGTTCGCATGAGCACGGTCACGCTGCAGGAGTTCGAGAGCCAGGCGCGCGCCAAGGGGTTCGACGAGATCGTCGAACGCCACTGGCCGCCGCAAAGCGTGCTCGAGACCCACACCCATCCGTTCGACGTGCTGCTGCAGGTCGTCAGCGGCGAGATGTGGCTGCGCTTCGGGTCGGAGACCCACCACCTCGGCGTCGGTGACTCGATCGAGTTCGATCGCCTCGTGCCGCACGCCGAGCGCTACGGCGACGAAGGCGCGACCTACTGGGTCGCGCGGCGCAACCGCGAGCGATGACCGACCTGCGAGCGCTGACGCAGCGGTTCGCGACGTCGGGTCGGCTGGAGGCGATCTTCCTGCGGCCGCGTCGCGGCGAGCCGGTGCGCGCGGTGGATTCGGTCGAGGCGCTCGCCGGACTCGGTCTCGCCGGCGACCGCAGCGCGGCGCGCGCCGGCAGCGGACCCGGCGGCGGCAAGCGCCAGGTCACCTTGATCCAGGCCGAGCACCTGCCGCTGATCGCGCACTGGAGCGATCGCGACGACGTCGACCCGGCGGCACTGCGCCGCAACCTGGTCGTCGCCGGCCTCAACCTGATCGCAGCGCGCTCGCCGTTCCCCGACCGGGCGCTCCGCCTGCGCCTCGGCGCCGACGTCGTCCTCGAGCTGACCGGCCCCTGCGATCCGTGCTCGCGGATGGAGGAAGTGCTTGGTCCGGGCGGCTACAACGCGATGCGCGGCCACGGCGGCATGACCGCGCGGGTCGTTTGCGGAGGCCCGATCGTGGTCGGCGACCGGGTGCGGATCGAGCCCGCGCTTGCCGCGTCATGACGGCGTTCGTCGTCAAGCGCCGCAGGCAGGCCCGAGGCTCGTCTGCCTGCGCGCCGGTCCGGGGGAAAGCCCCTGGGCACCGCCGAGACGCCGTAGACTGAACCGGACCCGGCGCCACGCCGGCGCCGAGCAAGGGGGGTACCCGATGAGACGACGCCAGTTCATCGCGTGCGCCGGCTGGGGAGCCGTCGCGACGACGCCGTGGACGCAGCGGCGCGCAGTGGCGCAGCCGGCGGCCCTGCCGGTGATCGCCCTTCTCGGCAGCACGTCGGCGGGCCTCGAGATGACTCGCCCGTTCGTCGCCGGCCTCGCCGAAGCCGGGCTCGAGGATGGCCGCAACGTCTCGATCCGGTACCGCTGGGCCGACAACCGGCTCGATCGCCTGCCGGGGCTGGTCGGCGAGCTGTTGAAGCTCCAGCCGGCGGTGATCGTGACGATCGGCGGGTTGGCACCGGCGGCGGCGGCGAAGGCAGCGACAGCCACCGTGCCGATCGTCTTCGAGGTCGGTCGCGATCCCGTCGCCAGCGGCTTGGTCGCCGGACTCGATCGACCCGGCGGGAACCTGACCGGCGTCTACATGCTGACCGCGGCACTGAACGGCAAGCGCCTCGAACTGCTGCACGAGATGGTGCCGCGCGCGGCAACCTTCGGCGCCCTGATCAACCACGGCAACGTCGGCGCACGGCTGGTCGAAAGCGAGCTGACCACGGCGGCGGCGGCGCTCGGCATGCAGCTACGGATCGTCCGCGCCGGCAACGACGCCGAGATCGAAGCCGCCTTCGCGACGTTCACGGCACAGCGCGTCGAAGCCGTGATCGTCACCAACGATGCCTACTTCAACACCCGGCGCGAGAAGCTGGTGGCATTGACCACACGCGCCGCGCTGCCGGCGATCTTCGAGTGGCGCGAATTCGCAGCGCGCGGCGGCCTGATGAGTTACGGAACCGACTTTACCGACGTGATGCGCCAGCTCGGCGGTCATGTCGCACGGGTCTACAAGGGTGCGAAGCCGGCCGACCTTCCGGTGCTGCAGCCGACCCGCTTCCGGCTCGTGATCAACGAACACACTGCGCGCGACCTCGGCCTGCCGATCCCGTCGGCGATGCGGGTGCGCGCCGACGAAGTGATCCGGTGACGCGGCTGCCGATGATGTTCGCGAGCGCGCACGACGTCGAGGTGGGCGGCCTGCGGGCCTGTCGCACTGCGCCGCCGCGACCCTAGTGCGCGCGCAGCCGGATCCAGACCGGCGCATGGTCGCTCGCATCGGCGCGGCCTCGGACCTCGCGATCGACGCCGGCATCGGCGAGGCGTCGCGCAAGACTCTTGCTCAGCAGCAGGTGATCGATGCGCAGGCCGGCATCGCGCGGCCAGCGCTGGCGCAGGTAGTCCCAGAAGGTGTAGACCGGGCCCGTCGGATGCACCTTGCGGATCGCGTCGGTCCAGCCCTGCGCGAGCAAGGTGCGGTAGGCCGCGCGCGGCGCCGGCTGCAGCAGCGCGTTGTCACGGTACGAGGTCGTCGGGTAGATGTCGGCCTCGGTCGGCACGACGTTGTAGTCGCCGGCGAGCACGACCGGATGGCCGCTCGCCTGCAGCTCAGCGGCATGCGCAATCAGGCGCTCGAACCAGGCCATCTTGTAGGCGAACTTCGGCCCCGGCTGCGGGTTGCCGTTCGGCAGGTAGATCGACGCGACCAGCACGCCGCCGATCGCCGCCTCGAGGTAACGCGCCTGCACGTCGGCGGGATCGCCCGGCAGACTGCGCCGCACGGCGACCGGCTCGGCGTCGCGCGCCAGCAGCGCAACACCGTTCCAGGTGCGCTGGCCGGCGGCGATCGAGCCGTAGCCGGCCGCCTCGAGCGCGGCGCGCGGAAACTCGGCGTCGGTGACCTTGGTCTCCTGCAGCGCCACGGCATCGGGCTTCGCCTCGGCGAGCCACTCGAGCAGCAGCGGCAGGCGCCGCTTCAGGTTGTTGATGTTCCAGGTCGCGATCTTCATGAGCAGAGCGAGGGGCGGCGCAAAACGTCCTATCCTCGCCGCTTTCGACGATCAGCAGCGCCAGGAGCACCGATGCGAGCGTGGACCGTGGACGCCGACGACATCCGGGTCGCCGAGGATTTCGACGAGTCGCTGCTGCACCGCACGCCCGAGATCGACGGCTTCCTGACGCCGGATCGCGACGACAAGTTCATCGTCATCGGCACCAAGGGCTTCGGCAAGACCTTGCTGCTGAAGGCCAAGCGCATCCTCTACCAGCGCCAGGGCCTCGCGACCTGCCTGCCGAGCGGCAACCTGCTCGACAAGCCGATCGGCGACAAGATCTTCAGCCGCGAATCGATCGCCTTCTTCGCGACGTCGCCGCTGCCATGGTCGAAGGTCTGGCTCGCCGCGATCGCGATGGCCGCGCTGAAGCAGGTCGACGGCGCGATCGACGGCCTGCGGGTCGGCCCGCGGCTCGGCGGGCTGGTTGCCGATGAACAACTGCGCAGCGTGATCGACCACTTCGTGCGCCTGCTCGACTTCACGCCGAGCGAGCTGCAGCGCGCGGCGACCGAGACCGACGGCCACCTGGTGCCGCGCCTGCGCGCGCTGAACGCGCCGATCGCGATCTTCATCGACGGCATCGACGAGTACTTCAACAAGCATGTCGAGGACGTGCCGTACAGCCCGAGCGTGACCGGCGAGCTGTCGCCGAACGTCTGGTACTTTTCGCAGCTCGGGCTGGTCGAGGTGGCCTACCAGCTGCGCCGCATCAACCACCACCTGAAGGTGTTCGCGGCGATCCGCAAGGAGGCCTACGCGCGGCTGCCGCAGCGCACCGCGATGGTCCAGCAGTACCGCGGCAGCGCGGTCGACATCGTCTACTCGCCGGAGAGCCTGCGCGAGATCTTCGTCAACAACATCCGGCTCGTCAAAGGCGATCGGATGGTCCAGCCGGACCGCCTGCGCAGCCATCCGCTCGAGGCCTTTCTGGGCCGCGCCGGCGTGACCGACACCTACACGCGCGAGGAGGAGGACGCGTTCGAGTACGTCTG
>JBDSAB010000678.1:0-4071 GCA_039922395.1 Caldimonas sp. | reverse complement strand
AACGCACATGGAGCGGGTTCGAAAGGGTTTTGCGGTGTTGCTCTTTCTATTGGGCGTTGCGATCTTGTCTGGCGGCGACCACTGGCTCGAAGCGCGAATCGTCCAGTGGCTTCCCGACAGCTGGGTGAATCTGACAGTTGGCCTTTGACGCGGCAGCGGTCCTACCCTTCGTCGGTGTTCACCTCGATGGGGGCGTTGCCCGCTGCATAGGCGCGCGTCGTCTGACGGAGCAGCTTCATCTGCTTGCGAAAGTTGGTGCATCCCGAGCACATCATCAGATGCATGCGCAGCGAAAGAGCTTCGCCGGTTCCCAACGGGCGCTCGAGCTCCGCCGAGCACATCTCAGTGACTTCCTTGCAGCTCAGCATGACGATCCCTCCGGTCGTCCCCAGCCGTTTTCCATGCACTCTCTCAACCTAAGTCGCACCCGATGCAGGATGACGTGGCAGTTGGTGGTCGTGATGCCCACCTGAGCACAGATCTCATCGGCATCGAAGCCCAGGAACTCGCGCATCATGAAGACGCGTGCCGGCTTGTCGGGAAGAACGTCGAGACAGGCTTCGAACACGACCCAGAACTGCTTGCTGCGCATCGACTCCTCCGGCGTAGGCCACGGCACCGGCCGTTCCTCGCGGCGCCACATCCCGCGTTCGTTGAAGAGCGCCTCGAGGCGCTCTTCCCAGCCGTCGGCGTCATCGACCAGGCTCGAGATCTGCACGGTGCGCGCAACTTGTCGAAAGTGGTCGATGATGCGATTTCGCAAGATCGCGAACACCCACGTCTTGAGCGAAGACTGGCCCGCGAACGACGACGAGTGACGCAGGGCCGCCTCGATTGCATCCTGAACGGCGTCCTCCGCCAGCTCTGCGTTGCGCAACTGAAGCTTCGCGAAGCGGAGCATGTCGGTGCGCAGCGAAAGGAGTGCCTCGGGGCCGAACTCCGACAGAGCTGACGCTCGCTCCGGCATGCCCTTGTCGAGGCGGCTCATTCAGTCGCTCTTGACGCGCCGTGCCTCGTTGCGTGCGGCACTGTAGCTCGACACGCAATACGGCACGACGTAGTTCAGCGCCACGCGCCACCAGATGATGGTGTGTCCCGCCCAAAGGGCCTCGCCCTGATTGATCGCGTTCAGCAGAGTGCCCACGACGAACGATACCTTGAGGGCCGTGAGCACGATCGCGGGGCGCGCCATGAGGCGCCACACTGCTGCGGCGCGCGAAGACCCCGGCCCGGGCGCTTTGCCATCGATGTTTCTCCCTGTCACTTCGAATGACCCTCTCGCGTCGACGGATTTCGCAAACGTGGGACCGTGTCCCGGTCTGCCGCAGGCATCTCGTGCGACTGTTTCGTGCATGCATCGGCGGCCGACGTTCCAAGGGTGTGAATTCAACTCGCTCGCCACAGACGTTCGGCGGACTCCTTTCCTTACGGCATTCCGGCCGCCGTAAGGATCCGACCGGCAAGTCGTCTATGGTCGAACACTCACGCAATTCGTATGCACGCGACGCTGCCCCTTCTTGTCCGCACTGACTTTCCGGCGCTTCGACGCAGCGTCGTCGAGACCCTTCAGGTCAATCTCGGTTACCGGTGCAACCAGAGCTGCGTCCACTGCCACGTGAACGCCGGCCCCACCCGCACGGAGCAGATGTCTCGCGAGACCGTCGACGACGTTCTCGCGTTCCTGAGCTACAACCCGACGGTGCGAACGCTCGACCTGACTGGCGGCGCGCCTGAGCTCAATCCGCACTTCCGCTCTCTCGTCACCGCTGCTCGCGCGCTCGGCGTCAGCGTCATCGACCGCTGCAACCTGACGATTCTGGAGGAGCCCGGCCAGGACGGTCTGGCCGAGTTCCTCGCTGACCACGGCGTGGAGGTCGTCGCCTCGATGCCCTGTTACCTCGAGGACAACGTCGATCGCCAGCGAGGCAAGGGCACGTTCGACGCGAGCATTCGCGGCTTGCAGAAGCTGAATCGCCTGGGCTATGCGGCGCCCGGCTCGGGCCTGACGTTGAATCTTGTCTACAACCCGCAGGGCGCGAGTCTCCCGCCTGCGCAGGTCGAGCTCGAGCGCAACTACAAGCACCACCTCGCCGAACACTTCGGCATCGTCTTCGATCAGCTGTTCACGCTCGCCAACATGCCCATCCAGCGCTTCGGCTCGATGCTTGTCTCCAAGGGTCAATTCAACAGCTACATGGCCCTGTTGCGCGACGCGCATCGCGAGAGCAATGTCGAGCGCGTCATGTGCCGCAGCGTCGTGAGCGTGGACTGGCAGGGTTATTTGTACGACTGCGACTTCAACCAGCAGCTCGGCTTGCCGCTCGCCAGTGGCAGGTCGTCAAGGGTCCACCTTTCCGAGGTTGCCGCAAGGCAACTGGAGCGGCAGCCGATCCGGGTCGGCGAGCACTGCTTCGGCTGTACGGCGGGCCAGGGTTCGAGCTGTGGCGGCGCCCTGGGGCAAGCCGCGGAATGAGATCGCTCACGGCAGGCCGCCAGGTTCGGGCATGTCGGATCTGAAGGGGCTCTTCTTCTGGGGATTCCTCGTCGTCTTCGGAGCGGCGATGTATGGCGTCGTGCCGCGCGCCAAGGCTGAGGGGGAGTTCTTCAACGGCCACGACGGGCGCGGCCGGCCGGCTTCCGAATGGGCGCTGATGATGAGCATCTTCATCAGCTGGATCTTCGCGAAGTCGGTCACGAACGCAGCCAACCTCGGAGCGGCCTACGGCGTCGTCGGGGGCCTGGCGTACGCCACGTACTGGCTTTCGATTCCGCTGGCCGGTGTCGTCATCTACCGGATGCGGACGCGCCAGGGCGCCAAGGGCGTCATCAGCTTCCTCGTCGGCAAGTACGGTCGCGGTGCTGCCCTCGCCTTTTCGGCCGCGATCCTCGTACGCCTGTTCAACGAGGTCTGGAGCAACACCGCGGTCGTCGGCGGCTACTACGGCCAGGGCGGCTCGGGCGCCTTCATCGGCTCGGCCCTCCTGTTCACCGCGGCGGTGCTGTTCTACAGCCTCAAGGGCGGCTTGCGCAGCTCGATCTTCAGCGACGTGATCCAGGCCGTCGTGTTCGTGTTTTTCCTCGCCGTCGTGCTGGCGTACGTCCTCCCGGCGCACTCCGCGGCCGCGTTGTGGTCGCAGGGTCGATTCGCGTTGGACTCGGGGCTCGACTTGCTGTTCGTGGCGGCGCTTCAAGTGCTTTCTTACCCCTTTCACGACCCGGTGCTCACGGATCGAGGCTTCATCACGCGCGAAAAGTCGATGCTTCGAGCTTTCATCGTCGCGGGCGTGCTCGGCTTCGCAGCGATCTTCGCGTTCAGCCTGGTAGGCGTCCACGCGCGCCTGGAGGGCATCGCGGCAAGTGGCAACGTACCGGCGGCCGTCGCCCAGGGGTTGGGCGTTGCCGGCTTCTTCGCGATGCTGGTGGTCATGGTGACCTCTGCGGGTTCCACCCTGGATTCGACCTTCACCTCGCTGTCGAAACTCGCGGCGCGCGACCTGCCGACGCTTTCCGGACGTCTCCCATCCCCCCGGGCAATGACTGTCGGCTCGCTCACGATGGTCAGCTTCGCCTTGCTCGGCAATCTGCCGATGCTCGCCGGCACCGACATCCTCAAGGCGACCACCATCAGCGGGACGATGGTGATCGGCCTGGCGCCGATCTTCCTGTTCTCGAACCGCGTGCGCTATTCGCCCGTCTCCTTCCACCTGGCTTTCTGGACCGGGATCGGACTCGGCGTGCTGCAGGCGCTGGATCTGATTCCGCAGAGTTGGGCTGTGGGGAACGGCAAGTACGCGATCCTGTTGGGGACCAATCTGTACGGCCTGCTGATCTGCACCGTAGGCTTCTTCCTGCCGCTCGCCTTTGCCTCGCGCAGTGGGTCGGTCGCTGCGGGGGCTTCAGCGTGAGCCGCCCGGGCCGCGTCTGCCCGCTGCACTACCGTTATGGCGCTGCTGCGCTCGCGCGAGCGCCGTCGCGCCGTGCCCGAACCCTGTACGTGGTCGGCGGCCTGTATGGGAACGTGGCGGCGCTCGAGCAGATCGAACGCATGGCGCGGGCAGAGCACGTCGCTCC
>JBDSAB010000677.1:0-2546 GCA_039922395.1 Caldimonas sp. | reverse complement strand
ATGTGATCGCGCGAGGCGAGTTCCGGGACGACGCCACCGTAAGCGCGGTGCATGTCGATCTGACTGTGGAGCGCTTGAGCCAGTAGGCGCGGCGGATCGCCGCCGTCAACGTGGACCAGTGCGACGCCGGTCTCGTCGCACGATGATTCGATGCCGAGCACGTTCATGCGAAGAGTCTAGGCGTCGCCACACGCCGTCGTGTCCTGGGCTCCGTTCGCCCCCGGTGCGCGACGTGTCTGGCGCATCGATTGCGAGCGGCCGAGCCGAACGTGGTGCGGGTTGGAAAACGTGTCCGAACGTTCGTTGGCCGGCTTCAGGCCGTTCTCGAAAATGTCACGCACGATCCGAACGTCCGGTCGAACGGCACCCCGTGCGGAACGTCGTCCGTCTACGCTACTCCCGCGTCGTTGCCACTCTCGGCGCGTTCGGCACCCTACCCCTCGGATCGCATGAAAGAGTACCGCCTCGCCTCCTGGCCCGAACTGCCCGCGCACTTTCGACACGCAGGCCACCGCCGGATTCTCAGCGACATGTCGCAACGGCACATGACGCTCGCGCAATTGGGCGACAGCAGCGGGCTGAGGCGCATGGAAGTCATCCATTTCATCGAGTTCCTGGAAGCCGGCGGCCATGTCACGGAGCGCATCGCGGTGATCGAGCCGCGCTTGCCGCGCTTGACGCGTCAGCTCGGCGACTGGCTGCGGCGGGCGATGGTCGCGGTCCAGGGTGGGCCCTGACCACACCAGCCGTCGGTCAGTGCTTTTCCTTGGCGTGGTTGATCGAGTACTTCGGAATCTCGACCGTCACGTCCTGCTGAGCCAGGATCGCCTGGCAAGAGAGCCGTGACGTCGGCTCGAGCCCCCACGCCCGATCCAGGAGGTCCTCCTCGTTCTCGTCCGGCTCGCCGAGCGACTCGTAGCCGGCGCGCACGACGACATGGCAGGTCGTGCATGCGCAGCTCATCTCGCAGGCGTGTTCGATCGGCACGCCGTGCTCGAGCAAGGCCTCGCAGACCGACGTGCCGGTCGGCGCCTCGATCGTCGCCCCTTGCGGTGCGTATTCGGCATGCGGCATCACCTTGATGATCGGCACGTCAGACGTCCTCGACGCGCCGGCCGGACAGTGCGCGCCGGATGCCGCGATTCATGCGCTCTGCTGCAAAGCCTTCGGTGCCTTTGCCGAGCGCCTCGACCGCATCGTCGATCGCGTGGTGGTCGGTGCTTTCGCGCAAGGCTCCAACCCGCTCCATCAACGCGTCGATCGAGGCGCGCTCGGCCGGCTCCAGCAAATCGCCATCGGCCTCGAGAGCCGAACGCGTGGCCAGGAGCATCCGCTCGGCGTCGACCCGCGACTCGCGCAGGCTGCGCTCGACCATGTCCTGCTCGGCACTGCTGAAGCTCTCGGTCAGCATGCGCGCGATCTCCTCGTCCGACAGGCCGTAGCTCGGCTTGACCGTGATCGACGCCTCGACGTTCGAGGCCTGCTCTTTCGCGCTGACGCTCAACAGCCCATCGGCGTCGACTTCGAAGCTGACCCGGATACGGGCAGCGCCCGCCACCATCGGCGGGATGCCGCGCAACTCGAAGCGGCCGAGCGAACGGCAATCGGTCACCAGCTCGCGCTCGCCTTGCAGCACGTGGATCGACATCGCCGTCTGGCCGTCGGCGAAGGTCGTGAAGTCCTGTGCGCGCGCGGTCGGGATCGTGCTGTTGCGCGGAATGATGCGTTCGACGAGACCGCCCATCGTCTCGAGCCCGAGCGAGAGCGGGATGACGTCGAGCAGCAGCATCTCGTCGGCTCCCGCATTGCCGGCCAGCGCGTTCGCCTGGATGGCGGCACCGAGCGCGACCACCTCGTCGGGATTGAGATTCGTCAACGGGGTTTGACCGAAATAGCCCCCGACCGCGGCCTGCACCATCGGCACTCGCGTCGACCCGCCGACCAGGACGACGCCCTTCACCTCGGCCTTCGCCGCCTTCGCATCGCGAAGCACCCGGCCGATCGCCGCGATCGTCCGATCGACGAGCGGCCGGACGATCGCCTCGAAGCGCTCTCGCGAGACGCGCACGGCCAGTTCGCCATCGGCGAGCGGGCACGCGAGCTCGGCGTGGTCATGGCTGCTCAGCTTTTCCTTCGTGGCGCGGGCAGCGACCAGCACGGCCCGCTTGTCCTGCGGCGTCTCAGCGGCCATGCCGGCTTCGCCAAGCGCCCATGCTGCAAGGGCTGCATCGAAATCATCGCCGCCGAGCGCCGAATCGCCGCCCGTCGCGACGACTTCGAAGACGCCGCTCGACAGCCGAAGCAGCGAGATGTCGAACGTGCCGCCGCCGAGGTCGTAGATGGCGTACAGACCCTCGGCGCCGTTCTCGAGTCCATAGGCGATCGCCGCGGCGGTCGGCTCGCTGATCAGGCGCAGCACGTTCAGGTTCGCGAGCCGCGCAGCATCCTTCGTGGCCTGGCGCTGCGCTTCGTCGAAATACGCTGGCACCGTGATCACCGCGCCGAAGACGTCGTCGTCGAAGGTGTCCTCGGCGCGCTGACGCAGC
>JBDSAB010000676.1:0-3675 GCA_039922395.1 Caldimonas sp. | reverse complement strand
AACCCTGTGGCCGATTGGATCCGTTCCAAGCCCTGGGATAAGCATGATCGACTCGAAGACGTCTACGCGACGCTGGTTCATTGGGAAGACTATCCTGCGGCGCTGAAGAAGACTCTTATGCATCGCTGGTTGCTGAGTGCAACCGCCGCGGCACTGCAGCCAATCGGATTCCGGACTCGGGGCGTTCTTACCCTGCAGGGTCCACAGAGCATCGGCAAGACCGCGTGGACAAAGTCCCTAGTATCGGACCTTGCGTTAAGTCATCAAGTGGTGAAGCTTGACCACCACATGGACCCGCACAACAAGGATTCGCTGCTAACTGCGATTACACACTGGATCGTTGAAATTGGTGAGTTGGATAGTTCCTTCAAAAAGGATGTGGCCAAGTTCAAGGGATTCTTGACGCAAGAGCAAGACAAAGTGCGACGTCCGTACGCCAAGGTGGATTCCGAGTACGCACGCAGAACGGTGTTCTGCGCCACAGTCAACCATGAAGTGTTGACGCCGGCCGAAAACTGACCAGCTGAAGGGGGTGATGCCGACCGAATATTGACCAGGGTGAACGACCTACCCTGCCTACTTTTGTGGCAGGGGAGAAGAGGTGATCACCATGGCTTTGATGGGCAAGATTCGTGGCATGCGAATGCGCGATGGGATGTCGATCAGCGAGATCTCCAGGCTGACGAGCCTGTCGCGCAACACGATCAAGAAGTGGCTGAAGACGCCACAGGGTGCGGTGCCGAAGTACCGTCGACAGGACGCATCCACCAAGCTCGCGCCGTTCGTTGAGAGGCTCACACAGGCTCTTGAGGTTGACGCGCGTCGGGCCAAGCAAGAACGGCGCACTGCGCGCGCCCTGCACGTTCAACTCAGGACCGAGGGCTACGGCGGCGGTTACACGCGGCTGACCGACTTCATCCGCGACTGGCGCGACAAGCAAGGCAAGCTCGTCACCACGAATGCCTTTGTGCCGCTCGCCTTCGAGTTCGGCGAGGCGTTCCAATTCGACTGGAGCGAAGAGGGACTGGTCGTTGGCGGCATCTACTACCGGCTGCAGGTGTCGCACATGAAGCTGTGCGCGAGTCGGGCGTTCTGGTTGGTGGCGTACCCGAGCCAGGGTCACGAGATGCTGTTCGACGCTCACACGCGCAGCTTCGCCGCACTCGGCGGGGTTCCGCGCCGCGGCATCTACGACAACATGAAGACCGCGGTCGATCGGGTCAAGAAGGGCAAGGGCCGGGTCGTCAACGCCCGCTTTGCGGTGATGTGTGCGCATTACCTCTTCGATGCCGACTTCTGCAACGTCGCCTCGGGCTGGGAGAAGGGAGTCGTCGAGAAGAACGTGCAGGACAGCCGGCGGCGGATCTGGATCGATGCAGCCAGGCAGCGCTTCGGCTCGTTCGTCGAGCTCAATGCGTGGATTGCCGAGCGATGCCGTTCGCTGTGGGCGGAGATCCGCCACCCCGAGCACAAGCAGTTCAGCGTGGCCGAGATGCTCGAGCATGAGCGTGCGCACCTGATGCCCATGCCAGAGGCGTTCGATGGCTACATCGAGAAGCCGGCGCGCGTGTCGAGCACCTGTCTGGTCGCGGTGGCGCGCAACCGCTACTCGGTGCCTTGCGAGCTCGCCGGTCAGATGGTCAGCACACGGCTGTATCCGGCCGGCGTGGCGGTGGTCGCCGATGACAAGGTAGTGGGCCGCCACGAACGGCTCGGCAACGCGGGCCAGACCCGCTACGACTGGCAGCACTACATCCCGCTGCTGCAGAGGAAGCCCGGCGCGTTGCGCAACGGCGCCCCGTTCGCCGACATGCCCGAGCCGCTGCAGCAGTTGCGTCGGGCGCTCTTGCGCAACCCCGGCGGTGACCGCGTGATGGCGCAGGTGCTGGCCATCGTCCCAACCGCCGGGCTGGACGCGGTGCTCGTCGCCGTGGAACTGGCGCTCGAGAGCGCGCCTCCTTCGGGTCGGGTGAGCGTCGAGCATGTGGTCAATGTGCTCGGGCGACTGAACGCCGCGCCGGTACCGCAGAACGCGGCCACGACGCTGCAGGTCGCCACGCCGCCGCTCGCGAACACCGCGCGCTACGACAGTCTGCGGGCGGACAGTACAGAGGAGGCCGACCATGGCGCGTGACGTGGCGGTTGAACTCAAGGGCTTGCGCCTGCACGGCATGGCGGGCGCCTGGATCGATCTGACCGAGCAAGGCACTCTCCATGGCGAAGAGCGTGCCGGACTTGACACCTCACGCTGGCTGGTCGAACACCTGCTGCAGGCTGAGACGACGGACCGCGCGATGCGCTCCGTCAGCCATCAGATGAGCACGGCCAAGTTCCCGGTACACCGCGACCTTGCAGGCTTCGACTTCGAGGGCTCGCCGGTGGATCGCAAGCTGATCCAGACCTTGGCCGAGATGTCGTTCACCGAAGGCGGACAGAACGTGGTGCTCGTCGGTGGACCCGGCACTGGCAAAACGCATCTCGCGACGGCCCTCGGCGTAGGCGGCATCACCCGGCATGGCAAGCGCGTGCGGTTCTACTCGACGGTCGACCTGGTGAATGCGCTGGAGCAGGAGAAGGCGCTTGGCAGGGCAGGCCGCATTGCGTCGAGCTTGCTGCGCATGGACCTCGTGATCCTCGACGAACTGGGTTATCTGCCCTTCAGCCAAGCCGGCGGAGCACTCCTCTTCCACCTGCTGAGCACGCTCTACGAGCATACGAGCGTGATGATCACGACCAACCTGGACTTCGCCGAATGGTCCAGCGTGTTCGGCGACGCGAAGATGACCACCGCGCTGTTGGACCGGCTCACGCATCACTGCCACATCGTCGAAACCGGCAACGAGAGCTACCGGTTCTTGCACAGCACGGCCGTCGCCAAGAAGCGCATCAAGGCGCGTGAGCAGGCCCGAAAGGGCAACAAACCGGAGGCACCGACCGGCTAGGCACGTAGCCTTGGCCGGGGAAAGCCGCTACGGGCTACGCCCTCCGCGCCTTCCCCCGGCAGGCTCATCACCACATCGAGGAAACAAACGAACAAGCCATAGCCCTACACTTATCCACAAACGGCCGCACTCAACGCGGCCTTCCGTCCCTGGTCATTGTTCAACCGGCACGGGTGGTCAAAGTTCGGCCGGCAGCGACACTCCGTGTCGCGCAGGACGCGCATGGACGTTCTCCTGTGTTGGACATGAAAAAGCGCCCGAGGTCGAAACCAGGGGCGCTTACGTGTGAAAGCTGAAAGGCGACCGTCTCTACGTCGTTGACGGGGGAGGGGATCGATTCAAGCTTTCAAATAAGATGCTGAATTTCCCGCGTCAATCTGGGCCTCAATCGGTGTAGTGGTTGTTTGCGATCGGCTTCTTTCGCCTCTCGGACCGGTGTCACCTTGACGTACTCCGACCGAAGGTTCCAAATCGAGGGCCTAAGACTCTTCAGCTTCTCTTCGTTTCGTCTGCCCGCTTCGACGGGTGGAGATGAGCAATAGGTTCCACAGTGAAGGAGGGACCATGAAGCGGCGCTCCTGGCTTGCTTTATGAGCGTCTCATGTTCGCTCGGGCCCTTGGTATCAGGCGATGGCGGCGTCGATGGCGCGTCGATGGCCATCAATGCAGAAGACATGTTGCGTCACATTCGGATCCTCGCATCCGACGAGTTCGAAGGGCGCGCGCCCGGGAC
>JBDSAB010000675.1:0-2635 GCA_039922395.1 Caldimonas sp. | reverse complement strand
ACTGGAACTGGAACGTCAGATCCTCGACACCGTCGCCGCTGTTGTCGATGTGGATCTCGTACAGCGCGCCGGGATTGAACTGGTAGAAGTTCGGCCCGCCCTGCGGGTCCTGGAACGGGATGTAGTTGGCGAGGATCGTCACGAAGCCGCTGCGCCCGCTCTCGTAGCTGCGGAACATGTACAGGTCGGTCGCATCGACCGTCGGGTTCATCGCGATGAAGGGGGCTTCGCGGTGGCTGGAGGCGCCCGCGGTCGAGGCGAC
The DNA here is from genome assembly GCA_039922395.1 of Caldimonas sp. Lineage (GTDB taxonomy): Bacteria > Pseudomonadota > Gammaproteobacteria > Burkholderiales > Burkholderiaceae_C > Schlegelella_A. Next base: position 2,373 of record JBDSAB010000675.1, on the reverse strand, counting down.
CGACAGCGCGGCGAGGGCAATGCCCAGGTGTGCGATCGTGGCCGTGATGGCGTTGCGCGGGAGTGGACATGGATGCATTGGATGTCTCCTGGGATGGGGGTCGGCTGAGCCGGTCGGTATGGATGCTTCGGTTTCGAACGTTTGGGCTACCTTGCCCAAAGTTGCGAAAAGTCCGGCAACCGGCGTGCCCCCTGGGCGGTTGACCACCCCCCCTGTTCAGGGGATCGTGACGATGCCGGCCGGCCTTCGGCTAGGGACAGTGGCGTGCGGACGCCGCCTCGCCAGCACTGCGCCAGCTGGAGTCGCACCAAAGGCGCCTTGCATTCGAATTCCGGGCGACGTGGTGTCTTGGACTCTCTGCATCGAGCTCGCTGCGGCTGGTCTCGAGCCGCCACCAATCCGGCCGACGCACCGAACGTCCTCATGGGCGTCCTTCATCCCGATCTGGTCGGCACCCAGGTCCGCTCCCTGCAGCGGCTCGGCGCTGTGACGATGGTAAGGGCGCCGAAGGACGGCAAGATCAGCGAGCACGACATCCATCCCAAGCACTTCGGCTTGACGATGGCCAGCAACCAACCATGCGCGTCGAGGCGCCGTCGTTTGCGCCAGGCCCACCGACTGGCTCATGGCCCCGAAGAATGCGGCCGTTGGTCAGAGTGAGCGCGCGGGAACGGCACCCGCCGCTCGTCGCGCGTCAGTTCGCCTTCAAGCACCTTCGCGTTGCGCTGCCAAAGATGCGGAGAGATCAAAGCCGGGGCGTAATCGCTCCACTCACGGGTTCATCTCCGGTCGAGTCTCGCGACGCGGCTGCCGGTAGATCGTTCGCCCACGTGACATGCGCAAGCCACCTGGCTTACTTTTTCATTCCTTTCATCGCCTTGTCGTCCTTCATCATCATGTCGCCCTTGGGCTTGTCGGGCTGCATCATTTCAGCCTGCATGGCCATTTCCATGTCTTTGACGGCGACCATCCCCTTGCTGTTCTTTTTCATCTTTTCCCACATGGCTTCGTGATGCTTCATGAACTCTTGCTTGGAGATCATGCTGTCGTGATTGGAGTCCATCATCGCCATGTCCATGGCGGCGACGGAAACGCAGGCGCCGGACAGCAAGGCAGCGAGGGTCACCGAGTGCAGCTTTCTCATCAGAATTCTTCCTTGGTAGACAGGTTAAACATTGAGCGTTGTCGGCGTGGTGTGGAACACGGCACAAACGCCGCCATCTTCGCTGGCCGTACGCCGAAACGCCGGCAAGCGAGGTGCCCGATGCGCTTGATGGGCCGGCCCGTACGACGATCTAGCGGAGCGGCTCTCAAGGAACACCGGGGCGTTCCCAAGGGTCCTTGGCCCCCTCGGAGGCCCGGGCGAAGCGGCAGGTTGCGCAGACATGAAGGGCGCACCAAAGTCTCGTTTGTACGAGGAGGTCTCGCGAGCACGACTTTCCGCAAGAAAGCTTCCTTTTTGCCCTAGCGCTGCGCGGCCGTTCAGCGTCTGGAAAACGACGCTGCTTTGGAAGGACAAAGCGAGCATGCGAATGACCAGCATTGAATCGAACGAGGTCCTGACCTGTCCGTTGCAATGGCCGTGGGCGATGACCTCGCCCCCGGACGCGTCGAGCGAATCGCGGCAGTGGCAGGCGCATTGCTGCGCCGCTGGAGCGGCACCCGGCGGTCCAGCTTCATGGGTTCACTCCAGGCGCCGACAGCAAATTGACCCGTTGACAAGCGAGCAGATGAAGGCAGGTTGCCGAAGTTCATTTGATCCGCGATCGTCACGCGAGCTCCCGCTAACACGTCAGGGCGCGGTGGATGCTGTTGCCAGTCCGGCCAGCACCTTGGCCAGATTGGCTACCACGGGGCAATCGGATGCTGCATGTCGCGCGGCGACCCACGCCGGGTCGTTGTAGCCGAACCAGACCTGGCCCGTCTCGTCCTGCCAGACGAGGGCCTTGAGTGGCAGGTCGATGCCCGAGGTTTGCTGGCACGCCATGAGCGGTGTACCGCCTTGCGGATTGCCGAAGATGAACACTTCGGTCGGACGCAAGGTCTTGCCGAGCGTGGCCGCGCCGGCTGCGTGGTCGATGCGCGCAAACAGCTTGAGCCCCCGGTCCTGCAGCGCCGCTACGAGTCGGTTGCCTGTCTCGGCAGGCGTCATCGGGCTCTTGACAGCCACCAGTCCGTCTGCAGCTTGAGCGCTAACCGTGAGCGTGGCAAGCAGCGCGACAACAAGGGCTCTGAAGTGGGTCATGGTTATCTCCGGTGATGTCCGCGGGCATCAATGTGAATTTAATGTGGCCGTCACGAGTTCATTGAAACCGTCGATGACGAAGTCGTAGTCCATGTTCGGAATCGGGTCGGGCGGACCTGTTGGGCCCC
>JBDSAB010000674.1:0-3070 GCA_039922395.1 Caldimonas sp. | reverse complement strand
TTCAGCAGCGTGATGCCGTCGACATCGGGCATCCAGATGTCGAGCAGCACGAGATCGGGGCGGAGCCTGTCGCGGCAGGCACGCGCCTGCGCCGCGTTCTCGGCCAGCTCGATGGTGTGACCCTCGTCGGCAAGGATTTCGGAGAGCAGGGCTCGGATGCCCAGTTCGTCGTCGACAACAAGAATGGTGGCCATCTCAGACGCCGTCGGGCCGCCCCAAGGCGGCTGAGCGCCCCCGTGGGGGGCAGGAACAAAGTGACGTGGGGGTTGTCATAAAGTGCTCAGTGCGCGCCGGAAGCGGCCGGGGTGCCGTGTGATTCAGGGATGACTGCAGACGCGAGGGAGGCGCCGGCTCCCGGTGCGAATTTCGCGAATGATAGCGAGACTTGGGCGCCGCGCGGCAAACCGCCCGCTGCGTCGCCCTCGACACCAGTGCCGAGGTTGACGATCCTCACCCTTGCACCATGTTCGTCGGCGATCTTCTTGACGACCGCCAAGCCGAGCCCTGTGCCCTTGCTCTTGGTCGTCACGTACGGCTCGAAAGCGCGCTTCAGCACCTTGTCGGAAAAGCCCGGGCCGTTGTCGATCACCTGCAGGCGCACCGCGCGCAACTCGCCCTGTTCGGTGCGCGCGACCGCGGTGCTGATGCGCACTCGACCGTCGGGTTGGTCGACGACGGCGTCGAGCGCGTTCTGCACCAGGTTGTGGATCACCTGGCGCAGCTGCGTGCTGTCGCCGACGATCTGCGGCAGCGCCGGCGCGAGATCGGCGTGCAGCTGGCCAGCCTCCTGCGCCGCGCCGTAGAGGCCGAGCACCTCCGACACCAGTGCATTCAGGTCGATCGGGATCAGGTGCGCGGCCGGCAGCCGCGCGTAGTCGCGAAACTCGTTGACCAGCGTCTTCATCGCCTGCACCTGGTTGACGATGGTGTCGACCGAACGCGCCAGCATCGCTTGGTCGGTGCCTTCGAGCTTCGGCCCGAGCTTGTGCTGCAGGCGCTCGGCCGAGAGCTGGATCGGTGTCAGCGGGTTCTTGATCTCGTGCGCGAGCCGGCGCGCGACCTCGCTCCAGGCCTCGCTGCGCTGCGCCGAGACCAGCTCGGTGATGTCATCGAAAACCATCAGCCGCGCGCCATGCGGCATCGCCGCACCGCGCACCAGCAGCGTGATCGACTCGCGCGCGCGGCCGTCGGGGCCGATCGTGTTGAGCTCGAACGAATCCTGCCAGTGGTCGCGCTCGCCGGCTTCCGGGCTCGCCGCATGCAGCTCGAAGCGCTGCCAGACCGCTTGCGAAAACGTGCCCAGGCCGGCGATCTCGTCGAGGCGCTTGCCGCGGTAGGCCGAGAGCGGCAGCCGGACGATGCGGGTCGCACCCGGATTGACGGTGTCGATGCGGCCGGCACGGTCGAACACGATGACGCCGGCGGTCAGGTTGTCGAGGATCGTCTGCAGATTCGTGCGCGCGCCCTCGACCTGGACGACGCTGCGGTGGACCAGCGCGCGCGCTTCCGACAGCTGCTCGGTCATGCGCGCGAACGACCGGGTCAAGCCGCCGAGCTCGTCGCGCGAGGCGAACACCGGCTTGACGCTGAGGTCGCCCTGGGCCACCTGGCGCACGCCCTCGGCGAGCAGCAGCAACGGCTTGGCGAGCTGGTTGCTGAGGGCGACTGCAAGCAGCAGCGCGCCGAACACGGCCAGCACCAGCGCCAGGGTCAACGTGCCGATGTACATCTTGCGCAGTCCGCCGAGGGCGAGCGCGCGCTGCTGGTATTCGCGGAAGGCGGCCTGCACGGTGAGCGCGTTGGTCACGAGCGTCGGTGGCAGCGCCCGCGTCACGATCAGGTAGCGCTCCTGTTCGCCGATCGCAAAACCCGCGCTCGGGATCAGCGCGACGGCGCGGGCGCGCGCAGTCGGCGCCGTCGACGAGGGGCTGGCGCCCGGATCCTCGTCGAGGCCCTCGAGCTGGCTGACGACACGCGCGTTGCGAGCCTGGCGCAGGAGGGTCGGCGCCGGGCGTTCGGGCATCAGGCTGGTCGAGGAGCTGTTGCCGGTCGCGAGCAGGGTCTGGCCGGCGCTGCCGACGATGCTGATGTCCTGCGCCGAGAGCTGATCGCGCAACCGCTCGAGCGCGAGCGGATCAGCCGACAGCGGCGCGTCGCCGAGGCGCTCGGCGGCCAGCCGGGTCTTCGTCGCGAGGTCGCTGACCAGCGAGTCGAGCGTGCCCTTGCCGAGCATCAGGCCGACGTCGAGCGCGCGCTCGACCTTGAGGTCGAACCAGCTCTCGATGCTGCGCGAGACGAACTGGTAGCTGACGGTGTAGATCAAGACGCCCGGCACGACGCCGACGAGCGCGAAGATCGCGGCCAGCTTGAGCAGCAGCCGGCTGCCGAACTTGCCGCGCGAAACCCGCAGCAGCAGCCGCGCCGCGGCGATGACGATGACCAGCACGAGCAGCGCCGCGACGACGACGTTGACCCAGTACAGCCAGACGTAGTGGCGCTCGTAGAAGCGCGGGTTGTTGGTCGCGATCGAGAGCAGGAAGGCCAGCACCAGGCCGGCGCCGGTCGCGGCGACCGACGAGATGATCCAGGCCCAGCGGTTCGCCTTGGTCACGGCGTTGCGCGGCTCGGCGAGAGCGTTGGCTGCGGACCGCTGCGAGGTGCCGGCAGATCGGCTCGAAGGGAATGGCCCATGTCAGTTCAGGCGCAGCGTCCGCGTCACGCTGATCTGCCAGTCGGGCTGTCCGGACACGCCGATCTGCATCGGCCGCGGCAGCAGCGAGGTGTCGAGCTTGAAGCTGAACTCGACGTAGTGCCGGCTGCCGTCCTCGATCTGCCCCGGTTCGGCGATCTTCCAGCGCACGGCCCGGCTGATCGCCGCCATCGCCTCGGTGCGGGTCGCGAAGGTCTGCGTCAACGCCCCGAACGTGATGCGATAGCTCGAGGTCAGCGGCTGGTAGACGATGCGCCAGACCCGCACCACGTCGGCAACCCGGCGATCGCGCCAGTACCAGCGATCCCGGAAGACCTGGGCTTCGGCGACGAAGAAGAGCGGCACGCCCTTGTTCAGCGC
>JBDSAB010000673.1:0-2626 GCA_039922395.1 Caldimonas sp. | reverse complement strand
GCAGACCACGCCGAAGCGCGTCGTCACGTTCGTCTGCGACACCGGCACCCGCTATCTCTCGAAGGTCTACAACGACGCCTGGATGATCGACCAGGGCTTGCTGCAGCGCCCGCGCTTCGGCGACCTGCGCGACCTGGTCGCGCGGCGCACCGAGGAAGGCAGCGTCGTCAGCGTCGCGCCCGACGACACGCTGCTGACCGCGTTCCAGCGCATGCGCCTTGCCGATGTCTCGCAGCTGCCGGTGCTCGACGCCGGCCGGCTGGTCGGCCTGATCGACGAGTCCGACCTGCTGCTCGGCGTGCATGCCGACGCCGCGCGGTTCCGCGCGCCGGTTTCCAGTGCAATGACCGATGCGCCCTCGACGATCGCACCGGATGCCAGCCTCGCCGAGCTCGAGGCGGTGCTCGGCCGCGGCCACGTCGCGATCGTCGCCGACGCGCGCGGCTTCTACGGGCTCATCACCCGCTTCGATTTGCTGAACCACCTGAGAAGGACGCTCGCGTCATGACCAAGCCAATCCACGGCCACGATGACTCCACCGACACGACCGCGGGCCTCGGCTTCGACACCCGCGTGATCCATGCGGGCCAGTCGCCCGACCCGACGACCGGCGCGATCATGCCGCCGATCTACGCGACCTCGACCTACGTGCAGTCGAGTCCCGGCGTGCACAAGGGCTACGACTACGGCCGCTCGCACAACCCGACCCGCTTCGCGTTCGAACGCTGCGTCGCCGACCTCGAAGGCGGCGCGCAGGCGTACGCATTCGCGTCCGGGCTCGCCGCGATCTCGACCGTGCTCGAGCTGGTCGACGCCGGGTCGCACATCGTTTCCGGCGACGACATCTACGGCGGCAGCTTCCGGCTGTTCGACAAGGTGCGGCGGCGCAGCGCGAACCTCGAGTTCACTTACGCCGACCTCGCCGATCCCGAAGCGCTGCAAGCGGCAATCCGCCCCGAGACGCGGCTGGTCTGGGTCGAGACGCCGACCAACCCGCTGCTGCGCCTGGCCGACCTGCGCTCGATCGCGAGGCTGTGCCGTGCGCGCGGGATCATCACGGTGGCCGACAACACGTTCGCCAGCCCCTACGTGCAGCGGCCGCTCGAGCTCGGCTTCGACGTCGTCGTGCACTCGGTGACGAAGTACCTGAACGGCCACTCGGATGTGATCGGCGGGGTCGCGGTGGTTGCGAAGTCGACGGGTGAAGCCCGCCTCGACGAGCTGCGTGAGCGGCTCGGCTTCCTGCAGAACGCGGTCGGTGCGATTGCCGGGCCGTTCGACAGCTTCCTCGCGCTGCGCGGCCTGAAGACGCTGGCCCTGAGGATGCAGCGCCACGTCGCAAGCGCACTCGACCTCGCGCGCTGGCTCGAACGGCAGCCGCAGGTGGCGAAGGTTCACTACCCGGGCCTCGAGTCGCATCCGCAGCATGCGCTCGCGCGGCGACAGATGAGCGGCGGCTTCGGCGGGATGATCTCGCTCGACCTGCGCACCGATCTGGCCGGCGCACGGCGCTTTCTCGAAACGGTGCGGATCTTCGCGCTGGCCGAGAGCCTGGGCGGCGTCGAGAGCCTGATCGAGCACCCGGCCATCATGACCCACGCGACGATCCCGGCCGAGACGCGCCAGCGCCTCGGCATCGGCGATGCGCTGGTCCGGCTGTCGGTCGGCGTCGAAGACGTCGACGACCTGCGCGCCGATCTGGCGCAGGCGCTCGCGGCGATCTGATCTTGCGGGGCGCCGTCGCAACGTGGCCGGCAACATGGCTGCAAGCTGATAAGGTGATCGAATGACGGGCCCCGTGGCGCGCACGAACCTTGCGAGCGCTCGATCCTTCCATCTCCGGAGGTCCTCTCGATGATCGTTGCCCTCTGCTTCCTGATCGGCGTCATCGCCGGCCTGCGCGCGATGACCGCACCCGCTGCGGTCGCCTGGGCTGCCTACGGCGGCTGGTTGCCGCTCGGCGGGACGCCGCTCGCCTTCCTCGGCCATGTCGCAGCGCCGTGGGTCTTCACCTTGCTGGCGATTGGCGAACTCATCTCCGATCAGTTGCCGAAGACGCCGAGCCGCAAGGTGCCGATCCAGTTCGGCACCCGGATCGTCGCCGGCGCGCTGGCCGGCGCGGCCTTGGGCACGCCCGCCGGCATGCTCGTCATCGGCGCGGTCGCCGGGGCGATCGGTGCAGTCGTCGGCACACTCGGCGGCGCGGCGGCGCGCGGCAAGCTGGCTGAGGCGTTCGGCCGCGACCTGCCGGCTGCGCTGCTCGAGGACGCGGTCGCGATCGGCGGCGCCTTCCTCATCGTCAGTGCCGCGCGATGAAGCACGCGTTCGACGCCATCGTCATCGGCGCCGGCCAGGCCGGGCCGCCGCTGGTCGGCCGGTTGACGGCTGCCGGCATGAAGGTCGCGCTGGTTGAGCGCAAGCTGCTCGGCGGCACCTGCGTCAACACCGGCTGCATGCCCACCAAGGCGCTGGTCGCGAGCGCCTATGCGGCGCACCTCGCGCGACGCAGCGCCGACTTCGGCATCGCGATCCGCGGCGCGGTCGAGATCGACATGGCGGCGGTGAAGGCGCGCAAGGACAAGGTCTCGAACGATGCCCGCGGGCGGCTCGAGGCGTGGCTCGGCGG
>JBDSAB010000672.1:0-3953 GCA_039922395.1 Caldimonas sp. | reverse complement strand
TCGGCCGGCACGAAGTCCTCCAGCTTGGCGAACGTGAACATCGCTTCCTGCATCCCGTCCGATCCACGCATGGTCACCGCGCCTCAGCCATGAACATGCCTTCCACAACGATTGCCTCGCATGCGACGTTTACTCGGCAGGGAATTTCAACAGCCTGCTAGGGCCGAAGTCAGGGCTTATACGGTCAAGTAGACAAGTGAGCGTCGCACCGCAGTCGCCCCAGACTAACCACTGACGACATGCCTGCCGGCAACCCTTCCCCTCTCAACTTGGCAATCGTTTATCCGGGCGACAGCGAGGCGCGATACCTTGCCACCCGCTCGAACAACCGCTTCGCGACCCTCTTTGCGGCTTTCGCCGCTCAAGGTGTTGAAGCTTTCTCCATCAGCTACCCAAGAGCTCCGCTCTGATCAGCGCGAGCAGCAGGCGGTCGCGTCGGCCTGTATCGGTGGGCACTTGCGGGTGCCATAGGAGCAGAACACGCAGCAGTCGCCCGCCAGCGGCCGCAAGACGGCCTTGCAAGATTCGCACTCGTAGAACCACTGGCACGCGTCCGTAGGCATCGTCTCTTCCTTGACGTGGCCGCACTCGGGACACGACAAGGTCGACTGTAAAACAACGTCGCTCACGTCACTGCAGCTGCTTCACGGAAGAAGGGAACCCAGCGTCCGCAGTGGCCTTCGTCAACAAGTCGGGTGTCGTCTTCGCCGGGTCGTATGCGACGACGGCACGGTGCGTCTTGAGGTCGACCTTCGCAGAGCCCACCCCGGGAACCTTCTCCAAGGCCTTGCGAACCGTGATGGGGCAAACGGCGCAGTCCATGTTCGTAACGTCGAGCGTCGCCGTGCTGGTTTTGCCAGCGAAAGCCGAGGAAACAACCACCGTCGCGGCGAAGAGAAATGCGAGAGATTTCATGACAGGTCCTCAGTAAAAGAGCGGTGCATACAGGGGGAAAGCCATCAGCGCCGCGGCAAACGCCGAGACGATCCAGAAGATGATCCTTTGCCGGCGACGGACGGAAGGAACCGCGCAGACCTCATCCGTAGCGCACTCGTTCTGGCTTCGATAGAGACGGTAGAAGGCGAAGCCGAAGAAGATCAGCGCCAGCGCGACAAAGTACGGCTGCAGCGGCTCAAGCGCCACCAGACGCGAGCCCCATGCTCCGCCGACGCCCAGGATGACAAGGATGAGCGGACCGGCACAGCATGCCGATGCACCAACGGCAGCAGCGGCAACGGCGAGTACCGACCCGGGCGTGGCCCAACGCGACGAGACGGACGCATCTGAATCAGGCATCTGCGGTAGTCTAGGTACGTACCTGAGTACGGAGTCAAGCCCACGATGGAATCAAGGACTATCGGCCAGCTGGCCGCGGCCGCGGAGGTCAGTGTCGAGACCATCCGGTACTACCAGCGCCGAAATCTCCTGGCGCGACCGGAGCGACCCACGGGCGGAATCGGTCGCTATGAATCCGGCGCACTTACGCGCCTTCGTTTCATCAAGCGTTCGCAATCACTTGGCTTTTCGCTTGACGATGTGCAGGCGCTGCTATCACTGGATGATGGCCAAGCTTGCGGCGCGGCAAAGAAGATCGGCGAGCACAAGCTGGTCGATGTGCGCGAGCGGATCCAGACCCTGCAAGCGCTTGAAGTCGCGCTGCAAGGACTTGTTAGCCAATGCGCAACGTCAAGGCGCAAAGTCAGTTGCCCACTCATCGAGGCGCTGACGCGCTGCGAGCAGGTCACTTAGTTGTTCCGGTAGGCCGGCAGGCTCGCAATCACGCCGTCGAGGTTTGGCGACGTCCCCCGGATGTGCCTAGACAGCCGCAATGGAGCGTCCATCTGGCAATATTCTGGCAACCAAAGAGCCAAGAAAAAAGCACTTTCAGAGTTTCCTCCGTAAGTGCTTGATTCATCTTACTATTTTGGTGGGCCCTGAGTAACTCGAACACTCGACCTACGGATTAAGAGTACGGCGTACCGGGCTCGTGAGCACGGAAAGCCCATGATTCGCTTCAAGTTTTCGCCGCCGAGTCGTGCGCTAACTTCCCACCGAACTCACTTCCGACCCCGGAGGGTCGGTCGGGTTTCCGCTGGCCGAAAGCCGAATGGAGTCAACGCCTTAGCTGCCGCCCCGACGCGAATACCGAACGGCGCGGTTCGGTTTACCAAAATCTGTTTCCACTTCAGTCCTCGGTGACTCGTTCGCTTGGCCGAGCCAGCAAGCGACACTGGTCCCTCGTTCGAGCCTAGCCCGAACATTTCACCAGTGCGTCGATCTCTGCCGATGCGAGGCTTGGTTGGCGTTGGTTTGACGGGTCTTGCGGTCGAAGGCAGGTACGGGAAGGGGTTTGAGCTGTTTTTGAGGACAGAGCCCCCTTACCCCCGTTGTTTGTCAGCGTGCCGGGGACAGCACTGGAGGGGGTTCACGGAGCCAGAGCGCGTGCTGCGCTGAGGAAGACCGCGCGCAACGGGTGATGCGAAGCCAGTAGCACGCGCACGCGGCGCGTGTTGCGCACGATGGCTGCACCGATCTTGAGCAGACGTGAGCGGATCGTCGCCGCTGTTGCCCGTTCGAGCTCACTGCCTTTGAGAGCAAGCTCGCGCAGCCGCTGCATCAGCGTGTAGGCCAACGCTGCGAGCAGCAAGCGCAGCTGGTTGGCCGCGAAGCGGTGGCAGCTCGCACGGGTTCCGAAGAGATCGAGTTGTGCCTCCTTGATGCGGTTCTCGGCCTCGCCCCGGGCGCAGTACAGCCGCTCGTACAGCTGTACGGCGTTGCCTTCGAGGTTGGTCACGACGAAGCGCGGGTTGTTGCCTTGTGCACCGTGTTCGAGCCGCGTGAGGACGCGGCGCTCGATGTTCCAACTGTCGGCCGCGTAGGTGAACTCGTCGATCAGCCGCTGCTTGGTGCGGCTGCGCTCGTACTCGTCGGCGAGCATCAGTTCGGCGTAGCGCACCTGGGCCTCGAGCCGGGCGTTGCGAGCCAGCCCGATGATGTAGCTCACGCCGGAGCGCTCGCACCAGCGGAGCAATCTCTGGCGGCAGAACCCGGAGTCGCCGCGCACGATGATCCGGCTCTCGGGCCAGGCTTGGCGCAGCCGCTGCACCAGCAGCTTGATCACCGCCGCCGCGTTCTTGGCGCCGTCGATACGACTGCGCCTGAGCACGCACGCCAGCATCGCTTGGCCGCAGAAGACGTACAGCGGCAGGTAGCAGTGGTGGTCGTAGTAGGCGTGGAACTCGCTCTGTTCCTGCTTGCCGTGCAGCGGCACGTCGGAGGGGTCGATGTCGAGCACGAGCTCTTCGGGCGCTACCTTGTAGCTGGCGATGAACTGCTCGATGAGCACGCCATGCAACGCAACAGCCTGCGCCCGCGTGGCGCGCGTCTCCAGGCGACTCAGCGTGGGCGAACTCGCCAGCGCATCGACCCGGCCGACTGCGGTCTGCATCAGCAGATCGTCGCGCAGCGCATCGTGGTCGTTCAAGTCTTCGTAGCCGCAGCAAAGACCGTAGATGCGCTGCGCCAGCAGATCACGAAGGCTGTGGGTGATCCGCGACGGGTCGCGCGGATCACTCAATACCGCTGCCGCTGCACGGCTCAACCCGATGCGCTCGTCCGCTCCTCGCAACAGCAGTAACCCGGCGTCCGAGCTGATGTCACCGCCTTCGAAGTTGGCCTCGATCACGCGCCGCCCGAGCCGCCCGAACTCGATGGTCGTATCGGTACACTTTGGCATCGGCAGTACTCGGTTGTGATAGGCCTCAGATACCTATGACAACGCGCGCAAGCACGAGGCTGCCGACCCCTACTTATGAAATATCCGGGCTAGTTAGCTCGGCCAACGCGCAGATTGACCGCGATGCTCGGCCCGCATTCCGCACTCTCGTTTTTCATTCGCCCGCAATCGCGAGGATCCAGACGTCCAATGCGTTCGCCTGCGGACAATTGGCTCG
>JBDSAB010000671.1:0-3027 GCA_039922395.1 Caldimonas sp. | reverse complement strand
GTGGTCGACAGCCTTTCGCAATGCCGCTTCAGCCACGCCGGGTACCAGCTGTAGATCGGCAGCGCGAACTCCTGCTGTTTGGGGCAAAGCCGGTTGGTCGTCGACAGATAAACAACGCCGCCCGGTCGCAGGATTCTCAGTGCCTCGTCGACACAGGGCTGCCACGTCGGCAAGTGCTCGAGCAGTTCGGAAACGAGGACGACGTCCGCGCTTGCGTCGGGAAGGCCGAGCGCGGTCGCACTTCGGACGTGGAAGCGGGCATCCAGACCCCGCGACGTGGCGCGCTGCCGCGCGAGCTCGACCAGCGGCTCAGAGATGTCGATGCCCTGCGCACGATGGCCTTCAGCCGACCACATCAACGCCTGCATGCCAGCACCGCAGCCGATGTCGACGATGTCCAGCGATTCGGTGGTGCGCCCGAGCGATGTCCTCAGCCCGAGCGTCACCCGGCGCACGCCCTCGAAGCGTTGACGGGTCGCGTCGGACTCGCTCTGCTCGGCGTAGTAGCCGACGAATCGCGGATCGGCGTTGAGTCCCGGCTGCGGACTCGGAAGCGGCTGCGGCCGGTTCATGCGCGCCCCGCCGCGAGCCCGGGGACCAGTCGGGCGCCCCACCGCGTGACTCTCTCGCGCTCCCAGCCGCGGTTAGCGACCCAGGTCCTTGTCAGCACGATCAGCACCATGACGTTGTACGGAAGGTCGAAGTAGGACAGATTCAGGAATGCACCTCCGACCGCGTAACCGATCAACGACGCCTGGCACATGTCGGCGAGTTCGGCGCACCACTTGGCCTGTGGAATCTTGACGGCCGCGAGGCGGAGCTTGCCGGCGCTTCGCCAGGCCACGACCCACAACGCGACGAACAAGAACAGTCCGATGAATCCATGGTTGCCGAGCACCTCGAAGTAGATGCTGTGCTGAGCGCGGGGAATGGCGTCGGGGTTGGCGGAAAAGGTTGCAAAGATCCACGGCTTGGCGATGTCGAAGCCGGCGCCGGTGACATGGCTCAGCGCAATGTTCCAGGCCACCAGCCAGGCGTCGATCCGCCCCATCGCAGAGCTGTCCTGCTCGTAGGTCCTGATCGTCGCCATGCGATCCGACCAGCTGTCCGGCATGAAGGCGACCAAACTGATCGCGGCAATCGCCAGAAAGATCCCGCCGACGAGCCGACTCCGCCCACGCCACCAGAACAGCAAGCCCATCGCGCAAAGTCCGAGCAAAGCACCGCGCGATTGGCTGCCGAACACGGCGGCGGCCAGCAACACGATCGAGGCGGTCATTCCCCAGCGCACCCATACACCCCTGAGCTGCAATTGGAGGAACCTCACCAACGGGATCGTCATCACGAGCGCCAGCGAAAACGAATTGTTGTCTTCGATGAAGGAGCCAGGCGGTCCGTACACGCGGTAGCCGCCGCCGCTCACGAGCGTGAACAGACCGCCTTTGATGCCGAGGATCGCGAGCGAACCGGTCACGACCCACGCGAGCGCCAAAATGTGCAGCTTGCTGTGCAGCAGCATCAGCGCGACGATGATCATCAGGTTGATCTTGATCATTCGATTCCAGCGATCGTAGTCACCGTTCGGATCGAAACCGAGCAGCCACGACAACGTGGCCCATGCCGTGAACACCGCGAACAGCACGACTGCAGGCGACTTGAACGGCGATTCGCGCTCGCGGGTCACGAGCAGGCCGATGAACGTCGCGGCCGCTGCGCAGGCAGCAAGCGGCGCATCGTGCGCCCAACCCCACGCATACCGGTGCGGGCTCATGATGCTCAGCCACGTCCACAGCATGACGCCAATCCAGGGACGCCTGAGTGCAGCGGCACAGCCGATAAGCACGATCGAGACAATGAGGATGTCGCGCATGTCGACCTATCCCGGGCTTGGAACAGCCGCCATCACCGTCCGCGCCGGGCGCCGACGACTCGTCCACAGATTTCCCGCGAGCCGTGCCGCAAATCGGGTGCGCGATCGATCCCAGGGCGTGAAGCGCGGAAGCTGGAAACAGTCGGTCTCCGGCCCGGAGCTGCCCCAGGCGGTCGAAACCGCGGCGTCGAATCCGACTTCGCGGGCGAGGCGCACGCTCGCCGCGGAGTAGTCGGCGCCTGGACGGCCGTTCGGATACGCAAACAGGCGGATGCGGTCACACACAAGCTCCTCCAGTCTGCTCTTGCTGCTCGCAATCTCGGTGCGTGCTGCAGCATCGTCGAGCTGAGTCAGGATCGGGTGCGACACCGTATGCGCGCCGATCTGCATTTTGGCGCGGTGAAGTTCGACGACCTGACGAGCACTCATCATCAGGTCGCTCGAAGGAACCACACCGGCGAGCTCGGCCAGTCGATCGGCGACATTCGACCGCGTGCCTTGCGGAAGGTACATCGCAGCCTGGATCACCGCGTCGATTGCGGCGCGGCGCTGCGAGACGGCGCCGATCGGCATGCGCCGGAGTCCGACGTTCGGCAGCTCTTGCAATGGCAGGCTGTCCAGCGTCGAGTGCCGGATCGCCTCGACCACGGTGTCGTTCCACATCCGGCCACCGTCCAGGAAGCCGGTCGCCACAAAGAAGGTTGCCGACAAGCCGTGCTTCTGCAGGATCGGCAGCGCATGAAGCCGATTGTCTGCATAGCCGTCGTCGAAGGTGATTGCAAGTGCACGTTCTGGCAGGACACCGGCCTGCATATCCCGAACGGCCTGATCGAGAGGCAGCACGTTGAACCACGATCGCACCCAACCGCAGATCGCGTCGAAGCGCGCGGCGTCGACCTCGTGCGGGAACAAGGGATCCGGCGCCGCGAGCACACGATGGAAGATCAGGATGGACAGTCGCGCCCGCCTGCCGGGCGGCGACAAGACCGAGAACAGCGCCTTCCACATCAAGCCAACTCCGCCGCTGCCATGAACACCGTATTCGAAGAACCGGCGCGCTGTTCGCCGCGGTAGTCGAGCTCGTGCATCAGCGCAATGACTTCATCGCCGACCGACTCGATCACGACGACCGGATGGTCACGCTCGAGAAGCGCCCG
>JBDSAB010000670.1:0-4053 GCA_039922395.1 Caldimonas sp. | reverse complement strand
CGACCGTCAGCGAGACATCGTGCACCGCGGTGTAGCGCTGACCCGGGTCGTCTTTCGAGACGAACGTGCAAGCGACGTGCGTCAGCGCGAGCGCCGGCGTGTTGACGGGGTCCAGGCTGGTCTCCTTGGTCGCGGCGGCCGGTCAGGCCGCGCAGCGCGCCGAGTGTAGTGGGGACGATCGTTCATCGGTGTCCTGCCGGGTTCGTCGCGCATCGGCGGCGTCCGTCGCAGCGTGCTCGCGCCGAGGCCGGCGCCGGGCTACGATGCGCTGAACGTTTCCGGCTCCGGCACCGTCCGGAAGTCGGGCGCACCACGGCCGGCACGGTCCGGCGGGAGACTCGTCGCATGACGCCGATGGTCGAATCCGCGACGCCTGCTGCAGCACCGACCGCGGCGCCCGCTCCTCGCGCGGCCGCCGCGCCGCGCCCAATAGCCGCATTCGCCGTACTCGGCTACAGCTTCGTCGTCGCGTTGCTTCTGTCGACGCAGTACCTGATCCAGCCCTTCGTCTGGCAGCACTGGCCGTGGGACGAGGTTCTCTATGGATGGGGCGAAGTGCTGCGCGACCGGTTCGTCGTCGCCGGAGCCATCGGCCTCGTCATCATTGCGACGCGCCCCTTCTCGGCGCGCAGCTTGCCCGTTCGCGCGCTGGTTCTGGCGCTCGCGATCTTGATCGGCGCCGCGCTCGGCGAAGCCGCGCTGCTCGCCGCCGGTGTACCGGGCGCCCTGTCGAATCCCACCACGGTGCTCGGTCACGTCATCCGCTGGGGCATCGTCGCCGGCAGCGTGGCCGGCATGTGGGCGGTCTGGCGCAGCACCAGCGAAACCAACGCCGCCGCGCAGACCCTCGAGATGCGCCGCATCCAGCTCGAACGCCAAGCCGCGCAGGCCCGGCTCGACGCCTTGCGCGGGCAGATCGAGCCGCATTTCCTCTTCAATACGCTCGCGACCGTGCGCCGGCTGCAGCAGGTCGAACCCCAGCAAGGCTCGCGACTGCTGGCGCATTTCGTCGACTACCTGCGGTCCGCCCAGCCGGCCCAGACCGGCAGCACGCTCGGGCAGGAGATCGATCTCGCCCATGCCTATCTGCAGGTCGTGGCCCGGCGCATGGATGGGCGCCTCAAGATCCGGCTCGACGTGCCTGCCGAGCTTCGGGCCTGTCCGTTTCCGCCCTTGAGCCTGGCGACCCTGGTCGAGAACGCGGTCAAGCATGGCATCGCACCCTCTGCGACCGGCGGTGAGGTGGCGATCAGCGTCCGTCGTGTCGGCCCGGCGCTCGAAGCGGTCGTTGCCGACACCGGCGTCGGCTTCAGCGGCGCCAGCGGGAGTGGTATCGGCCTCGCGAACATCCGGGCCCGCCTCGAGACACTGTACGGCACCGAGGCCAGCCTGCGGCTCGGCGCTCATCTGCCGAGCGGCGTGAAGGCGGTCATGCGCCTTCCATGGCGACCGCGGGCGCATGACGAAGGGCTGCGATGAACGCAGCTACGCTCCTCGACACCGCGTCCCCCGTTCCACACACCTGGCGACGCACGCTCGCCTTCGGCGTGTTGTGGGGTATCGGCGTCTCCGCGCTGGCCTTGGTCGATCTGCCATTGAGCGATCTGAGCGGCCGGCAGGTGGGGGTGCTGCTGGGGCGGTTGTCGATCGGCTACTGCGCAACGGGCCTGGTTCTGTCGGCCATGGTCGTCGCGCTCGAGGATCGGCTGACGCCTTGGCTCTTGGCGCTGATCCTGGTTGCGATGACGGTGGTCGGTGCCGGCATCGAATGGTTCGTCTGGAGGGTGACGCCATCGGACTTGCCGGCCTGGGGTGCCGATGCGCGGCACGTGCATTCGAGCTGGTTTCGCCTGATCTATGGCGGTCTTTTCATCACCGCCTATTACCTGAGCGTGCGGGCCGAGCGCAGCCGCCGGGTGTTCGCGCAAGCGCAGATCGCGCGCCTGCAAAGCGAGGCCACGCTGGCCTCCGAACAGGTCCGGGTGGTGCAAGGCCAGATCGATCCTCGGTTCCTGCTCCAGGCGATGGTCGAAGTACAGCGCCGCTACGGGCTCGATCCCGCCGGCTTCCAGCGCCTGCTCGATCTGCTGGTGGCCTTCCTGCGCGCTGCGATGCCGGGCATCCGAAGCGGTACGTCGACGCTATCGGCCGAGCTGTCCCTGTCGGTCCAATACGCCGACCTCAGGGCCGAGCTCGACCCGCACGGCGCCAGCTGGACGCTCGATCGCGACGACGCGATCCCGGAGCTGCCTTTTCCAGCGCTGTTGCTGTTGCCGCTGCTCGATCGACTGGCCGCGGCGACCGGCAACGGACCGATCCACCTGCAGGTCGGTCGAAGCGGCGACCACTGCAGCCTGACCCTGAGCGCCTGCCGTCGAGGCCACGGCGAGTGGCTCGCACCGGACCTGCTGTTCCGCCTGCAAGTCGGACTGCGCCGCCTGTTCGGCGATGCGTGGACGCTGACCGTTCGCGACGATCCGGACCTGCCGGGTTTGATCCTGTGGCTGCCCGACCGTCTGCCGAAGGCAAGCGCGTCCGCCGTGAAAACTCGTTTCTTCACCCCCCGAGAGGCCCTTCATGGATGAAACCCCCGACTCCACCGAATCCGTCGCCGAACCGGAGCGCCGGCAGGCGCTGCTGGCGGCGATCGCCATGCTGATGACGGCCCAGCCGGCCAGCGCGCAGGACGCCGCCAACGTCCAGCCGCGCGCCTACCGCGTCGCTTACGAGAACGACAGGATGCGCGTGCTCGAGTTCATCAGCCGGCCCGGCATGGGTGTCTGCGGGAGCGGGATGCATTCGCACCCGGCCCACCTGACCGTCGCCCTCAGTCCGGCGAAGGTTCGGGTGAAGTTGCCGGACGGCAAGTCGTTCGTCGGCGAGAACAAGGTGGGCGACGTGTTCTGGAGCGAAGCCGAAACCCATGAGACCGAGAACGTCTCGGGCAAGGACGTCCGCGCGCTGATCGTCGAGTTGAAGACACCGGTCCTGAAGGGCTGACCGCGCCGCCATGACGAATCCCACCGCGCTGATCGCCGAAGACGAAGCGGTGCTGCGCGACGAGCTGCGCGCGCACCTCGCCACGCTCTGGCCTGCGCTGCAGATCGTCGGTGAGGCCGGCAACGGCCTCGAGGCGCTGCAATTGCTCGACCGGCTGGCTCCTGATCTGGTCTTCCTCGACATCCAGATGCCGGGCCTGACCGGTCTCGAGGTCGCGCGCCAGGTCGGCCATCGTTGCCACGTGGTCTTCGTCACCGCCTACGACGCGCACGCCGTCGCGGCGTTCGAGCAAGGTGCGATCGACTACGTGCTGAAGCCGTATGCGGTCGAGCGACTGGCGCTGGCCGTGCATCGCTTGCGGCAGCGCGTCGGCAGCTCGCCGGCGCCGCTCGACAAGCTGCTGCACGAGCTGTCGGGTGTCGCGCCGAGCCGCAAGCACCTGCGCTGGATCAACGCATCGCAAGGCCACGACGTCACCCTGATCACGGTCGACGAGGTGCTGTACTTCCAGGCCGACACGAAGTACACGCGCGTCGTCACCGCCGACGGCGAAGCGCTGATCCGCGCGTCGCTGAAGGAGCTCCAGGAAGAACTCGACCCAGCCTGCTTCTGGATGATCCACCGCTCGACGATCGTCAATGCGAACGCGATCGCTGGCGTCACGCGCGACTTCCGCGGCCGGGTCATGGTCAAGCTGAAGACGCGCACCGAGCGTCTCGCGGTCAGCGAGGCGCACGAGGCGATGTTCAAGCAGATGTGAAGCGGCCGGCGCGGGGGCTCACTCGCGCCGGCATGCGCGCGTTTGCAGCGAGGCGCGTGGTTCGTCTCAGCTGCGCAGCGGCAGTTGCGTCGCCATCACCTGTGCGGCGACCGCGCGGCCTTGCGCAATGCCGGCGCTCACCGCGAGCCGGAAGTGATACCCGACACAGATGCGCGAGAAGCCGATCTCGTCCTGCGCCTGCGAGAACGACGTGAAGCTGCGCGTCGGCCCGGGCAGCGTGACGCTCTGGTGCGTGAAGGCCGCGGCATCGCCGCCGAAGATCCGGGCCAGCG
>JBDSAB010000669.1:0-2706 GCA_039922395.1 Caldimonas sp. | reverse complement strand
GCTCGGTGCCGGTGCGCTGGTCCTGATCGGCGCCGCATTCCTGTTCGGCACGATCGCGCAGCAGGTCGTCAGCGGCGCTCCGCTGACGCAGCTCGATGCCGATCTCGCCGACTGGCTGCATCGCCGCGTCGGCTCGCCGTGGCTGGAGCTGCTGTTCGCGATCACACATTTGCATTCGACCGTCGCGGTTTCCTGCTACGCGATCGTCGCGGCGATCGTGCTGGCCCGCCAGCAACGCTGGCGATCGTTCATCACCGTGATCGTCACGGTCGCCGGCGGCTTGGTCCTGAACGTGCTGATGAAGCTCGCGTTCCAGCGCCCGCGGCCCAGCTTCGACGACCCGCTGCTGACGCTCGACACCTACAGCTTTCCGAGCGGTCATGTCGCCGGCAGCACGCTCTTCTACGGTCTCTGCGTGGCCTGGGTCTACCGGCGCACGCCCGAGTTGCGCTGGCGCCTCGCCGCATTGGCCTTCGCGGCCTTCGCGCTCGTGCTCGTCGGCCTGAGCCGGATGGTGCTTGGCGTGCACTACCTCAGCGACGTGGTCGCGGCGTTCGCCGAAGGCGTCGCCTGGCTCGCCCTCTGCCTGACCGCGCTGCACGCGTTCTGGCGCGACACTGCACCATCGCGCGCCGCGCGTGTGGCTGGATAGCGGCCGATCGATGGCGCGCAAGGTCAGCGTCATCGTCAATGCCGGCTCCGGTCTCGGCAACGACGACGCATTGCTCGAACGCCTGCGCGCGCTGTTCGACGCGGCCGGCGCCGATGCCGATGTCCGCCTCGCGCGCGGCGGCGCCGAGATCAGCGCCGCCGTCGAGGCGGCCCTCGCGCGCCAGCCCGACGTGATCGTCGCCGGCGGCGGCGATGGCACGGTCAGCTCGGTCGCCAGCGCGCTGGCCGGAAAGCCGGTCGCGCTCGGCGTGCTCGCGCTCGGCACCCTGAACCACTTCGCGCGCGACGCCGGCGTGCCGGCCGATCTCGAGGGGGCCGTCCGGACGATCGTCGACGGCCAGCGCGTGCAGGTCGACATCGCCGAGGTCAACGGCCGCACCTTCATCAACAACTCCGGTCTCGGCTTGTATCCGGACATCGTGCGCATTCGCGAACGCCAGCAGAAGCACCTCGGGCGCGGCAAGTGGCCGGCTTTCGTCTGGGCCGCGCTGGCCGTGCTGCGCCGCTATCCGTTCATGCACGTCCGCCTCCTCGTCGACGGCGACGAGCGCGCGCGTCGCACCCCGTTCGTGTTCGTCGGCAACAACGAGTACCGCATGGACGGTTTCGCGATCGGCGAACGCAGCGAGCTCGACCGCGGCCGGCTCAGCCTGTACGTCGCCCAGCGGCCGGGCCGCCTGAGGCTGCTGCAGCTCGCGCTGCGCGCGCTGACCGGCCGGCTGCGCCAGGCCCGCGACTTCGATGCGCTGGGCGCAACCGAAATCGTGATCGAGAGCCGGCGCAAACGCCTTCACGTGTCGACCGATGGCGAGGTCTCGACGATGACGCCGCCGCTGCGCTATCGGATCCGCCCGCGCGCGCTCGTCGTGATGTTGCCCGATCCGGCGCGCCAGCCCGAATCCTGACTGGAGTCTTCCGATGCGCACGATCGTCCACCTGTCGGACCTGCACTTCGGCCGCACCGATCCGGCCATCCTCGACCCGCTCGCGGCGCTGATCGGGACGATCCGGCCCGACGTCGTGGTCGTCTCCGGCGATCTGACGCAGCGCGCCCGCAAGGCGCAGTTCCAGGAAGCGCGCGCCTACCTGGACCGCCTGCCGAAGCCGCAGGTCGTCGTGCCCGGCAACCACGACGTGCCGCTGTACCGGATCTGGGAACGCTTCCTCAGCCCGCTCGGCAAGTACCGCCGTCTCATCGACGCCGATCTCGAGCCAGACTTCATCGACGCCGAGATCGCCGTGGTCGGGATCAACACCGCACGCTCGCTGACCTTCAAGAACGGCCGCATCAACGAGGAACAGGTCGAGTCGATCCGCAGCCGTTTCGCGCCACTCGGCGAGGGCCGCACCAAAATCGTCGTGACCCATCACCCGTTCGACCTGCCCGACGAGCCCGACAAGGACGAAGAGCTGGTCGGCGGCGCCCGCAAGGCGGTGGAGGCGTTCTCGCGCTGCGGCGTCGACCTGCTGCTGGCCGGCCATCTGCACACCAGCCAGGCCGGCGAGACCTCGAGCCGCTACGAGCTGGCGGGCTATGCCGCCCTCACGGTCCAGGCCGGCACCGCGACGTCGACGCGCGGGCGCGGTGAGTCGAACTCGTTCAACGTGCTGCGCGTGTCGAACGGCGAGATCGCGGTCGAGCGGCAGGTCTGGCAGCCCGACGCGGCGGCGTTCACGCTCGAGCGCACCGAGCGCTTCCGACGCGACGACAACCGCTGGATCGAGGCCTGACGGGCAGACGCCGCCATCAGTCGGTCTTCGGGTCGGCGGCCGTCGGCAGCTCGATGCCGGGAAAGATCTTGATCACCGCCGCATCGTCCTCGCGCGCGAAGCCGGCGGTCGAGGCCTGCATGAACATCTGGTGCGCGGTGCTGGCGAGTGGCAGCGGAAACTTGGTCGCACGCGCGGTGTCGAGGACGAGGCCGAGATCCTTGACGAAGATGTCGACCGCCGAGAGCGGCGTGTAGTCGGCCGCCAGCACGTGCGCCATGCGGTTCTCGAACATCCAGCTGTTGCCGGCGCTGTGCGTGATGA
>JBDSAB010000668.1:0-8824 GCA_039922395.1 Caldimonas sp. | reverse complement strand
TTCGCGCCTACCGACGAGGCGTTCGCCAAGATCCCCAAGGCGGATCTCGACGCGCTGCTGAAGGACAAGGCCAAGCTGACTTCGGTGCTGACCTATCACGTCGTGCCGGGCAAGGTCTTCTCGACGGACATCAAGCCGGGCAAGGTCAAGACCGTGCAGGGCAGTGAGCTGACGATCGCCACGACCGGCGGCGTCATGGCCGACGCCGCGAAAGTCACCACCGCCGACATTCAGGCCGACAACGGCGTCATCCACGTCGTCGACTCGGTGTTGATGCCCAAATAGGCACGCCGCGGGTCGCAGCCCGCTCGTCGCCGACGGGCGGGCTCACCACCTTGCATCGAATCCACCTTCGACAGGAGACAGTCATGAGCGTATCCATGCATCCCCGCCGCACCTTCGTCATCAGCCTCGTCGCCACGGGTGCCGCGATGGTGACCTCGCGCGGCTTCGCCCAAGCTGCACTCAGCGAGAAAGACCCACAGGCCCTGGCTCTCGGTTACGTCAGCGACGCCACCAAAGTCGACACCAAAAAATACCCGAAGTACGCGGCGGGCCAGGTCTGCAGCAACTGCGCGCTGTATCAGGGCAAGCCGGCAGACGCCGCCGGCAACTGCCCGCTGTTCGCCGGCAAGCAGGTCGCGGCCAAGGGCTGGTGCAGTGCCTGGGCCAAGAAGGGATGACGTGCGGCCGGAAGAGACCTTGTCGAGTCGGCCGGCAGACGTGGCCTTCAAGGGGAACAAGCTGTCATTGCCCAGCAAGCGCTGCGTCGCGTGCAGCCGGACAATGAGCTGGCGCAAGCGCTGGTCCAGAAGCTGGGACGAGGTGAAGTTCTGCTCTGACGCATGCCGCAGGAATCGGGCTCCGCGGCAGAGGCGCGGCGAATGACCGGGCCGATGCGCATCGCCCTCGTCACCGGCGCGCGAGGAGGAATCGGTCGCGAGGTCACGTCGCGCCTTCGTGCCTCCGGCCACCGCGTGGCTGCGGTGGGGCGCGACGTCGCGGCGCTCGCTGAGGTGGAATCTGACGCACGCATCGCTGCCGACACCACCACCGCCGACGGTGCGGCTCACACGATTGCCCAGTGCGTCGCCCAGTTGGGCAGTGCGCCGACAATGCTCTCGCATTGCGTTGGCAGCACGCTGATCGCGCCGCTGCACCGGACCACGGCAGCGCAATACCGCGAAGTCATGCGCGTGAATCTGGACAGCGCGGTCTACATGCTCCAGGCTTGGATCGCAGGAATGCGCGAGGCCGGTTTGCACGGGGCGGTGGTGCTGGCCTCGAGCGTCGTAGCGCGCATCGGGGTAGCGAACCACGAGGCGATCGCTGCGGCCAAGGGCGGCCTCGAGGCACTCGCCCGAAGTGCCGCCGCGACCTACGCGCCGCTCGGCTTACGGGTCAACGTCGTCGCGCCCGGCATGACCGACACGCCCATGACCGCCGGCATGCTGCGGATCGATGCGATGCGCGAAGGTGCGAGCCGACAGTACCCGCTTGGCGGCATCCAGACGGCCTCCCAAGTGGCCGACGCCGTCGTCTGGCTGCTCTCCGACAGCGCCGAACGCCTCACCGGACAGGTGATTGCGGTGGACGGTGGCTTCACGACCGTGCGACCGCTCGTGAAGTGATCTCTGGCTTGCGCCTACTCAACCCCACTGGAAGACTCTCCGTGCAAACACCTGCCGTCTCTCGCCGAGCCGTGCTCGGCGCTCTCGCGCTGCCCTGGCTGGCCGGCTGCACCACGCCGTTGCCGCTTGTGGCCGCGCCGCCCGCCGACACGAACGCTTCGCGGATCCTGCGCGAGAGCGCCGAAGCGCATGGGCTGTCGGCCTACCGGGAACTCAGCGATATCAACGTGGCATACACGGGAGAGTGGCGCCCTCTGATCGGGGGCATCCAGCCCGAAGTGACGGACACGGCCTTTCGCGGCAGCTCGCAGGAGCGCCTGATGCCGAAGGCAGGTGTGTCCGGCCAGGCCTACACCGGGCTGCGCGGGCGCAAGCAGGTGTCGTGGCGGCGGGGCAGCGGCGTCCTTGACGATCTGGGCGAGGTGGCGGTCTGGTTCAACGGCGTGCGAAGCAACGACCTGGCCGCGCAGCGAGCTGCCGCTCTCGTCGCTGAAGGCTATGGCCTCTTTCTTCTCGGCCCCCTGTGGATCGTCGACCGGGAATTGCCGATGAGACTGGCAGGCACCGAGCGCGTCGATGACCGGCTGTGCAACGTCATCGAGGTGTGGTTGTCGCCGGGCCTGGGTCGCGTGCCGCTGGATCGCGTCGCCCTCTTCATCGATCGCAGCGATGGCGTCATGCGGCGCGTCCGTTTCACTCTCGAGGGTTTCGCCAGCACTCAGGGCGCGGTTGCCGAGGTGGATACGTTTGACCACGAACGGCGCTTCGGCGTGATGTGGCCGATGCGTTCCTTCGAGCGCGTCGTCCATCCCATTGCGCTGCCGGCGCACGACTGGCGGATCACCGGTCTCGACGTCAACCGCGGCTATTCAGTGCAAACGCTGATGGGAGCGGAATTCACTGGCGGCGCGGCGGCCCCGGCAACTCAGATCCGAGCCAAAGCGTGATCTCGCATGCAACCGATCGATTCGCCTCTGCATCCCCAGCCCAACATGGGGCAGAACATCCTGGTCCTCGGCGGTACAGGCTTCTTGGGCAGGAGCCTGTGCCGCCAGCTCACAGCCGAAGGTGCGCACGGACGCCGAGTCACCGTCGCAACCCGAAGCCTTCCTGCGGCGCAGCATCTCCGAAAGTTGCCCGGACTGCAAGTTGCACAAGTCAATATATCCGAACCTGCCCAACTTGCCAGGCTGGTAAAGGGCCACGATGCCGTTGTGAATCTCGTCGCAATCCTGCATGGCGATGAGGCGACATTCCGTCGAATTCACGTCGATCTCGTCGGGACGCTTGCGAACGTGTGCAAAGCGACGGGGAGATCGCGAGTGATCCACCTGAGCGCGCTTGGGGTCGGCAGTGGCGCCCCAAGCTTGTACCTGCGCTCGAAGAGCGAAGGCGAGACCTATTTGAAGACGGCTGGCGTTGATGCCACCATTCTTCGTCCCTCAGTCATCTTCGGCGCGAATGACCGATTTCTAAATCTGTTCGCTCGACTGCTCCGATTCTCTCCGGTTTTTCCGCTCGCTTGCGCGCGTGCCCTCTTCCAACCCGTGTGGGTTGAAGACGTTGCTGCAGGCATTGTCAGATGCCTGCAGTCACCCGAAAGCATCGGACGCGTCTACGAGTGCGTAGGCCCGAAGGTTTATGAGTTGATCGAGCTCGTCCGTCTCGCTGGCGAATGGTCGGGTCACGCAAGACCGGTACTCCCGCTACCAAGAAGCCTGGGCGAATTGCAAGCTTCGGTTCTGGAGCTGATGCCCGGCGAAACGTTGATGTCTCGAGACAATCTGCTTTCAATGCTCAAGCCGAACATCGCCAGCGGTCTTCCAACACTGAAGGACCTGGGCATCGAGGCGTCGGCCTTGGCAACGATCGCGCCGCGATATCTCGGAGGCTCGCGCGCGGCTTGAGACCAGACGGGGCCGCTCCGTGTGCCGCGTAGCCATCGTACTGGGTCGACAACCCTGGTTGCAGGCTGCGTCGGCAGATTGACAGATCCGAAAGGTCCTATCGGCACGGCGAACCTGACCCTCCTCGCCGACTCACTTGCCGACGATCATCATCACGTTGGCGCGTCGAACGCGGGCGCGTTTAAGCACTGACTTTGACGGCGCTTGCTCACCTTTTTGGGCGCCAAGTCGTTGATGGGGCGGGAGCCGGAGATCGGCAAGGGGCCGCTGGAAGGGAAGAACGACTTGAAGCTTGCCGGATGAACCCACCGGTTGCGTGCGCGTCTCATTTCTATCCCGACCGAATTCACCAGAGTCCGCTGGATTAGAAGGCGATCGATGACCCCGCTATCGAACCTCGACAGCTTCGGTTCTAAGCTGTGAATTGAGCGCTTTTGGCACGGGCACGCCAGGTCGTAATTTGTATCGCCAGCGACGCAATTTGGTAGGTCCGCACACTGAATAGAGGCGCAGCATGGCCCTGTGGCCAGCGCTGCCAAGTCTCCGGAAACGGCGAGCCTGTCTAGACTGTTTAGCTCCACGCCCGGCGACGGCACGACGACACCGCCTTATCGACAGACCATCATGGCCATCACTTCATCCCGGGTCCGATTTGAGCGTAGTCAACTACACGGTCCGGGATGAGCGCGGAGCGAAGAGTTGCGCGACGCGGGAGACCTTCGCCGGCTCGGGCCACATCTCGTCATGGATAGCCCCCACCTCACGCATACCCGTAGATGAGACGACGATGATTGACACACCGGTTCGGTCCGCGGGCCATCAGTTGCGCGATCAAGCTGCCACACTGGCGGGCGAGGCAGTTGCGTGCGCATACGGCCGCTATCCAACTTTGCGAGCGCGCTTTGGTCCCGCCGGTCGCACCCGATCTCGCCAGGATGCGGTCTATCACTTTTCGCATCTCGCTGATGCGCTCGACGTGAACAGCCCGGCGCTTTTCAATGACCACGTCGGCTGGGTCAAGGTGCTATTGAAGCAGCGCGGTGTGCCCAGCGAGGACCTCGATCATTATCTCGTCTGCATGGCCGAGGTAGTGCGCGCCGAGATGCCGTCCTGGGTGGCCGATCCGGCCGTTGCCATGATCGAAGGCGCGCTTTCCTTGTTACCGGCGATGCCCAGCACAACCATCAGCTTGCTCGACTCCGAGGACCGGTTGGCGCCTCTCGCGTGCGAGTACGTGCACCAGATGCTGGGCGGTTATCGGAACGCGGCGGGTCGACTGGCCTTTGAGGCGGTCGAGCGCGGTGAATCCGTCCGCCACCTGTATCTGCAGGTCTTCCAGCCCGCACTGCGAGAGATCGGCCGCCTGTGGCAAATCAACAAGATCAACGTAGCGCAGGAACACTTTTGCAGCGCCGCGACACAGGTGGTAATGGCTCAGTTGCTCTCCCGCGCGGATACCGCCGAGCGCTGCGGACGCTGCGTCGTTGTCGCTTGCGTCAGCGGCGACCTGCATGAGCTCGGTGCGCGCATGATTGGCGACTTCTTCGACATGGCCGGCTGGGATACATATTTCTGCGGAGCAAACACCCCGCACGAAGCGTGCATTCAGTCGGTGGTAGAACGCGCGGCTGACGTGCTGGCCGTCTCAGCGACGATGGGCTATCACCTGCATGCTGTTCAGGACCTCATTCAGTCCGTGCGCTTCGACCCGCGGTGCGCCAAGCTGCACGTCATGGTCGGCGGCTATCCGTTCACTGTCGACCCTGCCTTGTGGAGAACGGTCGGGGCTGACGGCACGGCACCAGACGCCAATGCGGCGGTTGCGCTCGCGGAGCAGTGGGAAGAAGGTTTGCGACCATAAATCCCCGTCCGCGATTTTTTTCAAGATGCAGGGGTGTACCGCAACTGCCGTAAGAGGGCGGACCCGTGTCGTGGAGGCTTCGGCGCCGTCCGCCGAAGTCGTGCGGTCGGTACTGCGCCAGATTGTCTCTCGGTGACGGCGCCAAGCGGGCGCGAAGGTCGGGAACTTCTTCCCCCGAGGGCTGCGCTCGAAGGCTGCCTCAGCTCGGCCAGCGCGGCCTCGGCACTCGGCGCGGTGTAGATCGGCTTGATGGGTTCTGTCGCAGTAAGGCCCGCTGGTAGTCTGACGCGAATCAGGAGAACGAGGCAGACAATGATCGACGAACTGCGCAAGGCCATCGAGCGGCTGCACTATCCACGGGAAGTGATACTCGTATGTGTGCGCTGGTGTGCCGCGTATCCGCTGAGCTTGCGCCACATCGAAAAGTCTCATTGAAGCGACCGGATGTTGCTCCAATGTGTTTTGCCGACTCGACTGCAGCAGACCTAACTCATTTCCCGTCCAATTGAGCTCGGCGCAGCCTGGCGAGTATGCGCAGTGAGTACCCATCGTCCAGCGTGCGCAGGCCGGCCAAGCCATCGCGAACCAGTTGCTGCACCGCAACTTCGTCGCGCAAAGCTGCGTCGTGCTTCAAACGCTCGAGCAGCGTAGTCAGTTCTGCGGCCGTCAGGTCGCCGTCCAGAAGGCGCGAAGCTTCGTTCATTGGTATCTCCTACCAGCGCCGGTCGCGCGTTGCCGCAAGCAACGGACCCGCGCGGTTGGCAATCGCCTCGCGCGCCCGGAAGATGTGGGACTTGACGGTGTTGACCGGCTGCTCAAGCACCGCCGCAATAGCCTTGTAGTCAAGCCCATCGATTTCACGCATCAAGAGCGCTCGGCGCTGCACCTCTGGCAATGCCGCGACTTCGGCGTCGATGCGCTCAAACAGTTGGTGCGCCATGGCTTCTTCCTCAGGGCTCGGTGCAACCCCGAACCTGTCGTTATCGCCGGCTTCATCGAGCAGTTGAATCGGTCGGTCGTCCTGCCGGTTCTGCGCACTGCGCAGGTAGCTCCTCGCCGCGTTGCGCGCAATCGTGAACAGCCAAGCCGCGAATTCGCCGTCCGGCCTGAAGCTTGGTAAAGCCACGAAAGCACTCAAAAAAACCTCCTGCGTCAATTCTTCGGTGAGTCGATCTTCGTGCACCAGGCGCCGTATCGTTGCCGCAACCCGCCGTTGGTACTTCACTACCAGCACCTCGAACGCGACCATCTCGCCTTGCTGGGCCCGCGCGACCAAAGCCGCATCGATCCCGCCCGCAAGTTGAGGTTCGCTCAATCGCGACTCCAGGAAAAATGCAACGGCCGAACGACCAGTTGCCTAGGTGGCAAGTTTTGGGATGACCCTGCCGCCCCGGTTGTCGAAATCGAATAACGCCACGCCGCTGCCAAAGTTGCAGTTGCCGTAAATAAGTTTTCAAAGCGGAAAAAGTCAGGCGCTGTCATGCAACTCTGTCGTCTTTGCGACGTAAGGAAGAGGGGATCAAACCCGGACAGAACGCAAAGCGGCGCCAATGAATCATCAAAGCGATCGGGGTCTTGGAAGTGTACCGACGGACCGGGTTGCACCGCGCATCGCCGTCATCGGCGCCGGTGCCGCTGGTTTGTCCTGCGCACGTGAGTTGCTTTTGCGCGGCTACGACTCCGTTGTCTTCGAAGCCAGTAATCGCCTGGGTGGCAGGTGCAGTTCGCGCAACACCCGGATCGGATGGTTCGACGACGGTGCTCAGGCCATCAGCGGGGCCACCCGCCTGGCGACTTACGTTGCGCAACGGCCGGGCGAGCTGGCCGCGGTCCATCCATGGACCGTGCCTGCGACGCCCGCTGAAGACGAACCCAAGGGCAAGGACCGGGACGAGGATGAAGACGGAGCGGATACGCCCCAAACCTTGAAGTTGATGGGGGCGGTCGGTGTGCCGTCAATGCTCGCGCTGGCCAGCGCCGTTGCGCAGCCTCTGGACGTTCGGCTGCATACGCCTATAGAGCAGGCGTGGCGGCGCGGCGCAAGCTGGGTGCTGCGCGACGCGGCGGGCGAGATTGACGAGGACTTCCAGGCCCTCGTGCTCGCCATTCCGGCTCCATTGGCCCTGCCGCTCGCACGCGAGTCGCCCGGGCTTGCGTCGGCACTCCATGCGGTGCGCTACCGCAGCCGCTGGGTCCTGCTACTGGGATTTGAGCGCCCCGGCGGCCTGTCATTGCCACGGTATCGAGAATTTCACGGCAGCCCCATCGAAAGGGTCGCCGCCATGCACAGCAAGCCAGGGCGTGCCTCAAACGTGCCGCAACGCTGGTTCGTTGAGGCGGACGAGCGGTGGTCCTTGCAGCACGAGCATGACGATGCCGAGACGGTGGCGGACCTGCTGCTTGACAACTTCTGCGCTCATGCAGGCCGCTCGGTCATACCCAACTTTCTCTGTGCCCACCACTGGGCTCACGCTTTTGTTGAAACGCCAGCCACCCTGGCGCGGACAGTCGGGTACTTGTGGGATGACGAGGTGCGGCTTGGGGTATGCGGCGACAGTGTCGTGGTCAGCCGGGTGGACCGAGCCCACCTCAGCGGGGTTGCTCTGGCGGAACGGATGGCCGCGGGTTGGATGTCTCACCGCGAGCACAGCGCTATGCAAGCCATAAATCGTGACCCGCGCAGCGCCTTCGAAGCGCGAGCTGCTCACGGTTGAAAGAGTTCCCCCGAAGATTCGCACCTTCTAGTCAACGCCAACCTCCCTATGACTTCGCGCACGTTCAGGATCTTTCGTTACGACCCCGATGCGGTCGAGCTCGACGGCTCCGAGCGGACAAGTTTGTGGGCCCGGCGGGTCTGTTTCAAGCCGATCGTTTCATCGGTGGCGCAACTCCACGCAGTTCATGATGGTCTGGCAGCGAAACCTGGTACGGGTCTTCGAGGTTGTCCATCGGAGGGCCGTCTGATGGGCCTGAGAATAGACATGCCCCGCGTTGGAGCGCGCACGCAAGACCACATCGACGCTGCCGACCCCCTGCCGGCGGCACTGATTGCCGATCTGCGCACCGATCAGGCTGGCGAGAGCGGTGCCGTGATGATCTACCGAGGCATCCTCGCCGTCACACGCGACGCCCGCGTGCGCCACGTTGCGCAGGCGCATCTCGCTACCGAGGCGGGCCATCTCGCCCGAATTGAGCCGTTGCTCGCGCCGCAGCACCGCAGCCGGCTGCTGCCGCTGTGGCGCCTGGCCGGCTGGCTGACCGGTGCACTGCCCGCGTTGGTCGGGCCGCGGGCGGTGTTCGCGACCATCGAGGCCGTCGAGACCTTCGTCGACCAACACTACGCCGAGCAGATCGAGTCGATCGTCCGGCAGGACCCGGGCAGCGACCACCCGCGGTTGCAAGCGCTGCGCGATCTGTTGCAAACC
>JBDSAB010000667.1:0-3328 GCA_039922395.1 Caldimonas sp. | reverse complement strand
GTCAGGCACTGCATGAACGCGGTCGTGTCGGCGTTCAGGTAATGCGCGCCGGTCGTGTGGAAGCACGCGTTGCAGCTCGTGCTGACGTGGACCATCGCCGGGATGTCGTGCTCGACCATCTTCTCGTAGATCGGGTACCAGTGGCGGTCCGACAGCGGCGGCGAGGTCCAGTGCCCGCCCGACGGATCGGGGTTCAGGTTGATGCCGACGTTGCCGTACTCGCGCACGCACTTCTCGAGCTCGGGGATGCAGGTCGCCGGATCGACACCGGGCGACTGCGGCAGCATCGCGACCGGCACGAAGTGGTCGGGGAACAGCTTCGCGACCCGAAAGCAGAGCTCGTTGCAGATCGCGGCCCAGGTCGAGCTCACCTCGAAGTCGCCGATGTGATGCGCCATGAAGCTGGCACGCGGGCTGAACAAGGTCAGGTCGGAGCCGCGCTCCTTCATCAGCCGGAGCTGGTTGGTCTCGATCGACTCGCGCAGCTCGTCGTCGCTGATCCGCAAATCGACGGCCTTCGGCATCGCCGACGGGTCCTTGATGCCGGCGATCTGCTGGTTGCGCCAGCTCTCCAGCGCCTTCGGGGCCGTGGTGTAGTGGCCGTGGCAATCGATGATCATGTGCGAGTCCCCGTGTGGTTCGAGAGAGTTCAGGCCGGCTGCATGCCGTTGCGCCGTCGCGCCTCGTCGGCAGCCGGCGAGCGGATGAAGTCGAGCAGCGCACGCGCGGCATCGGGCTGAGTCGATGCGCTGCAGACCGCGCCGGTGAAGGTCGTGACGATTGCCAGGTCCGGTGGCATCGGGCCGACCACCTCGATGCCGTCGAGGTGCATCAACTCGCTCAGTTGCTGAAAGCCGAGTGCCACCTCGCCGCGCGCGACCAGGCTGCCGACCGCCACGCCGGGTGGAGCCTGGACGAGGCGCGCTTGGATCGCATCGGCGATGCCCCAGCGCGCGAACAGCTGCTGCAGCGCGACGCCGCTCGGGCCGGTCGAATAGCCCACGGTCGGCGCTGCAAGCACCGCGGCGCGCAACGCGTCCTCGGTGCCGATGTCCGGTCGCGCCGCGCCCCGCGGCACTGCGATCGCAACGCCGGAGCGGACCAGGTCGGTCACGCTGCCGTCGACGATCCGGCCGGCTGCCGCAAGCTTGCCGATCGCATCGGCGGCCAGGATCACGACGTCGAACGCTTCGCCCGTCTGCACGCGCTTGGCCGCGTCCACGCCGCCGACCGATTCGATCGCCACCGCAGGGCGACCCCGCTCCTGCCAGACGGCGACAGCCTCGGCCAGGAACTGGCGCGTGGCCATCGAGGAAATGCCGGTGATCGGTGGCGTCATGAGTGAGCGGCGTGATTGTCGATGGGTGCTGGTTCAAGCGTCGCGGCAAGGATCCGCCGAGCGACGGTTCGGAGTGTGTCCCCATGCGCCTCGGCGTGGGTTGAGTTCGCTTGCCGCGTCGTTCGAAGTTTCTTATCGGACATCGACTATTCTGAGCCGCCAACGCTGCCCCTTCTACCCTCTCGAATACTGCCCCGATGCCTGCGGCCAGACCTTCGGCCTTCTTGCCTGAATCCACCGACCGGTCGCGAAGCTCGGTCGCTGACGGCACGCCGAGCGACCCGTTCCGGATCAACCTGCGCCATCTGCGCGCGCTCGCCGCAGTGGCCGCAGCCGGCAGCATCTCCAGCGCCGCCGATGGGCTGTACCGCGTCCGCTCGACGGTCACGCGGTCGATCTCGGAGCTCGAAGGCGCACTCGGCCGGCGGCTGTTCGATCGTCGTGCCGGCGGTGTCGCACTCAACGCGTACGGCGAGCTGGTGCGCCTGCGCGCGCAGCGCATCGAGCACGAGTTCGAAGCAGCGCGCGACCAGCTCGTCGCGCGCGGCGGCATCCGCGCGACGACCGACGTGCTGACGCTGTTCGCGTCGATCCTGAATGGGCGCCGCCTCGCGGTCGTCGCGAGCCTCGCCGAGAAGCGCAACATGCCCGCGGTCGCGCGCGAGTTCAAGCTGACGCAGCCGGCCGTCAGCACCGCGCTGCGCGACCTGGAGGCCGGCCTTGGGGTCGCCCTCTTCGAGCGCGGCGCGCGCGGCCTGATGCCGACCGCGGCCGGCGAGATCGTCGCGTTCTATTTCCGCCGCGTGCTCGCCGAGCTGCGCCACATCGGCCCGGACATCGCGGCCAGCGAAGGCCGGCTACAGGGCAGCGTGCACGTCGGTGCGCTCCCGCTCGGTCGCACGCAGATCCTGCCGCTCGCGATCGCATCGCTGCTGGCGCGCCATCCGCATCTGCACGTGACGACCGAGGAAAGTCCGTACGACACGTTGGCCGCATCGCTGCGCAGCGGCGACATCGACTTCATCTTCGGCGCGCTGCGCAGCGCCGCCGATGCGAAGGACCTGCAGCAGGAAGCGCTGTTCGACGACCAGATCGCGGTGATCGCGCGCGCCGGCCATCCGCTGGCGCAGGCGAAGCGGATCGATTTCGACGCCCTGCGCCGCGCCACCTGGGTGCTGTCACGCAACGGCTCGCCGTCGCGCGAGCTGCTGAAGCGCTTCTTCTCGACGGCACGGCAGACGCCGCCCACGCCGGCCGTCGAGACCGGCGACCTCGCGGTGCTGCGCGGCCTGCTGATCGAGAGCGACATGCTGACCGCGATCTCGGCGCACCAGCTGCACTACGAGATCCGCGACGGCAGCCTGGTCGTGCTCGACTTTCCGCTCGCGCAGACCCGGCGCGAGATCGGGCTCTCGCTGCGCCTCGGCGCCTATCCGGCGCCGGGCGCCAAGGCGCTGATGGACGAGATCCGCGGCGTGGTGGCGACGTCGCGGGACTTCCGGTCCGCCGGTTGAGAGCCTCGCTGCAGCCGGTCGTAGACGAGCGCCACAACGACCGGCAACGACATCAGCGGATCGCGACCGGGTTGATCATCGATTGCACCGCGCCCTGGTACTTGTTCTGGCCGAGCACGAACATGAATTCGTAGGCCTTGTCCTTGGCGAGCTCGGCGGTGTTGATGTTCTCGAGGATGTAGGTGCCGCTCATCGGGATCAGGATCTGGTGCACGCCGAAGATGCCGCCATCCTTGTCGCCGTCCTTCTCGAACGGGATCGCCTCGACCGCCCAGTTGTCGGCGCCAACTGCCACGACGCCCTTCGAGACGAGGTAGCGCGCCCCTTCGCGCCCGAGCCCCGGCTCGACCGAGCCGAAGCGCTTCGGGTCCTTGTCGATCAGGCTGAGCCAGCCGGTGTGGAAGATCACGACGTCGCCCTGGCGAATCTCGACGCCCTGCTTCGCCGCCACCGCATCGATCTCGGCCTTGTTGAA
>JBDSAB010000666.1:0-2936 GCA_039922395.1 Caldimonas sp. | reverse complement strand
CGCAACGGCACGACCGCGGGTGCCGCGATCTCCTTCCAGAAATGGCAGGCGACGCCGTGCCCGGCCTCGAACACCAGCGCCGGCGACTGCTCGCGGCAGAGCGGCCGCACATGCGGGCAGCGGGTATGGAAGTGGCAGCCCGAAGGCGGCGCGAGCGGACTCGGTACGTCGCCGCCGACCAATCGGCGCTCGCGCGCGAGGCCCGGCTCGGGCAGCGGGATCGCGGCCAGCAGGCCCTGCGTGTACGGGTGGCGCGGCGCCGCGAACAGCGCCCGCTTCGAGGCGGTCTCGACGACCCGGCCGAGGTACATCACCGCGATGCGGTCGGCGATGTGGCGCACCACCGCGAGATCGTGGGCGATGAACAGGAACGCGAGTCCGTAGCGCTGCTGCAGGTCCTGCAGCAGGTTGACGACCTGCGCCTGCACCGAGACGTCGAGGGCCGACACCGCCTCGTCGCAGACGATCAGCTTCGGCTCGACCGCGAGCGCACGCGCGATGCCGATGCGCTGGCGCTGGCCGCCCGAGAACTCATGCGGATAGCGGCGCGCATGCTCGGGCGCGAGGCCGACGGTGCGCAGCAGCTCGGCAACGCGCTCGTTGCGGCCTTCGGGCGCGAGGCCGTGCAGCATCAACGGCTCGGCGAGGGTCTGGCCGACCGTCATGCGCGGGTTCAGCGACGAGTACGGGTCCTGGAAGATGATCTGCATCGCGCGCCGCTCGGCGCGCAGCGCGCGCACATCGAGCGCGCCGAGGTCGCGGCCGTCGAAGACGATGCGGCCGGCGGTCGGCTCGATCAGGCGCAGCACCAGGCGGCCGAGCGTCGACTTGCCGCAGCCCGATTCGCCGACCACGCCGAGCGTCTCGCCGGCCGCGATGTCGAGGTCGACGCCGTCGACCGCGCGCACCGCGCCGCTGACACGCCCGAACAGCCCGCGTCGAACCGGGAAGTGCTTGACGAGGCCGGTCGCGCGCAGAAGCGAGGTGGCGGCGAGGCGCGCTCGCGCTTCGTCGCTGGCGCCCACGCCGACCGGGTCGCGTGGGGCCG
Organism: Caldimonas sp.; assembly: GCA_039922395.1. Lineage (GTDB taxonomy): Bacteria > Pseudomonadota > Gammaproteobacteria > Burkholderiales > Burkholderiaceae_C > Schlegelella_A. Next base: position 1,888 of record JBDSAB010000666.1, on the reverse strand, counting down.
TCATGCGACTTGCTTCCCGACGAGGATGCACGTCTTCTGTCCCGCATTCGCAGTCACCGAGCCGCGCGCCAGCGTCGTCATGCGACCCCCACCGCATCGCGCTCGCGCAGCGCGCGTTCGGCGGCCAGCCGATCCGGGTCGAGCGGTGCCTTCCAGCACGCCGCGAGATGGCGCTCGCCGAGGTCGCGCAAAGCCGGCGCTGCGGTGCGGCAGTGCGCATCGGCGAACGGGCAGCGCGGCGCGAAGCTGCAGCCCGGCTCGGGTCGGAACGGGCTCGGCACCTGGCCGTCGATCGACGCGAGCCGGACCGCATCGGCATCGAGGCGCGGGATCGAGCCGAGCAGGCCGACCGTGTACGGGTGCTGCGGCGCCTCGAACAGCGCGCCGACGGGAGCCTGCTCGACAACCTTGCCGGCGTACATCACGACGACGTCATCGGCGACCTCGGCGACGACACCGAGGTCGTGCGTGATCAGGATCACCGCGGTGCCGGTCTCCTGCTGCAAGGTGCGCATCAGCTCGAGGATCTGGGCCTGGATCGTGACGTCGAGCGCGGTCGTCGGCTCGTCGGCGATCAAGAGGCGCGGATCGCACGCGAGTGCCATCGCGATCATCGCGCGCTGCCGCATCCCGCCCGAGAGCTTGTGCGGGTGGTCGTGGAAGCGTTCGGCCGGCGCCGGGATGCGCACCCGCGCGAGCATCTCGATCGCGCGCGCCTGCGCTGCGTCGCGGCCGATGCGGCGATGGCGCAACAGCCCCTCGACGATCTGCTCGCCGATCGTGAAGGCCGGGTTCAGCGACGACATCGGCTCCTGGAAGATCATCGCGATCGCATTGCCGCGCAGCTCGTTCAAGGCGCGCTTGTCGAGGCCGAGCAGCTCGTTGCCTTCGAAGCGGACCGACCCACCCGCGATGCGTCCCGGCGGCTCCGGGATCAGGCCCATGATCGACAGCGCAGTGACGCTCTTGCCGCAGCCCGACTCGCCCACGATCGCGAGCGTACGGCCGGCCTCGACCTCGAAGCCGACGCCGTCGACCGCGGTGAAGGTGCCGGCATCGGTTGCGAACTCGGTGCGCAGGTCGCGGACCTCGAGCAGCGCAGTCATCGGACGCTGCCCGACGCGCGCTGGTCGACAACGGGAGCGATCCGCGGCACGCTCACGCCGCGTCGCCCCGCTGCATGTCGCGCTCGGCGCGGAAGCGTTCGATGCGGGCCTCGATCTCGCGCCGGTCGGTCACGCCCACCGGGTCGTGCCGACCCGGCAGGCAGGTGAAGAACGGCTGCAGGCGCTCGAAGCTCTTCTCGCAGAGCCGCTGTAATTCGCGCACCGGCTCGGTGTGGTCGTCGACCCGCAGGTCGAGCTCGAGGTGATCCTCGTCACCGTGGATTCGCAGCGCGGCCGCCTGCTTGCCGCGCTTGTCGCCGCCCGCCGCCTCGCCGGCCGCCAGCGCGGCGAGCAGGCGCTCGGCGAGGGGCCGACCAGCAGCCGCCACGAACGCCTGCACGCTCGCATCGACGACCTCGGGGCCGGCGAGCATGTTGCCGGCCACGCTGAATCCGTCGCCGACGTGATGCCCGCACCAGCCGATGCATTCGCCACCGGTGTGCGCTGCGCCGGCGCCGCTCGCCGGGAGCACGTGCATCTGGCGCTGCCCGCGCCCCTCGTCGGTTTGGATCAGCGACGCGATCACGTGCTCAGGCGCCTCACCGTCGGCCAGCCGGTCGAGACCGGCCGGGCCGTACAGCGGGTTCAGCAGAGCCTGCGTCGCGACCGCGCCAACGCCGCGTCGGGTGTGCGCGCACCAGGCGCCGACGGCGAGGAAGCAGCTCGCGATCGCGATGCCGAAGCGGCCTTCGTCGTCGCGGGCAATGATCGACCAGGTCATG
>JBDSAB010000665.1:0-3024 GCA_039922395.1 Caldimonas sp. | reverse complement strand
AGGAACCGGGGCCGGCGAAACAGAAGAGGACGCTTGGCTAAGCCAGTGCCACAAGCGGGCAGCCGGCACAGGCTTGATCAGCCAGTCGAAGCCGCGCGCCTTCAATTCGGCAAGCCGCTCCGGGGCAGACGCACCCGAGACAAGCAGCGCCGGCTGATTGGCACCGCATGCACGCCGCAATTCCCCAATGGCGTCAACGCCGTTGCGCCCGTTAGCCAGTTGGTAATCGACGATGAGTACCTGGAGCCGCCTACCCGGTCGTTCGCCGGCGCAGGCCAGAAGCTCTTCCGCGCTAGAACCCGTCGTGACGACACAACCCCAGCGCTCAAGAAGCACCCGCATGGCGGTCCGAACCTCTGGATCGTCATCGACCACGCCAACGCCGAGCAGCTTCAGGGTCCTGATTTGCAAGTCGCTTGATACGGCGCGAGTTGCCTCGTCGGTTGCTTGCACATCAAGCACAAAGCGCGTTCCCCTACCCACTGTCGAGACGAGCCGCAACGAGTGATTGAGCATGGACGAGAGGCGGCGCACGATCGATAGACCGAGCCCGAGGCCAGCAGCCCGATTGCGTTCCAAATTGCCGAGCTGGAAGAATTCTTCAAAAACCCGCTCTTGATCGGCCACCGGAATACCGGGTCCGGTGTCCCAGACCTCGATGCGCCAGTGTCCGGCTGGGCCTCCCCGCAGTCGGCAACTGAGGAGGACGCCGCCAGCCTGCGTATGCTTGACGGCGTTATCGAGAAGATTGCGAACGATGCGTTCAAGCAGCAGCGGATCGCTGAGCGCATTGCGAGCGGACAGCGCTGCCGACAACCGGACTGACAAGCGCAGATTCTTCTCGCCGGCCTCACGGGCGAACCCTTCGGCAATTCGATGGAGCATCGGTCTCAGTGGGAACGCATGGACATTCACTTCAAGCACTCGAGCGTCCATCCGAGAAATATCCAGGAGGGCATTGAACATCGTGTCCAGGGCTGTGACTGCGGCCGCCATGCGCGCAATCACTGCGCCTTGCCCGGGGCTCATCGGTTCGCCTTGAAGGGCGGCCAAATAAAGTCCCAGCGCATGGGCCGGTTGCCGCAAGTCGTGGCTCGCCGCGGCCAGAAACTTGCTCTTTGCGCGGTTCGCGGACTCTGCAGCGTCTTTGGCGGACCGCATCGCCTCGACCAAAATCCAGGCGACCAGGGGAAAAAACAGCAGACCCGAGAAGTTGGTCAGGAACACAGGGTTGTTGTCGGAGAGGTCTTGATCGACGATCCAGTCATGGACACCGAACGCCAGCGCGAGCCCGACGGTTGCCAGCAGCAGGATGCCCTGCGTGCTTCGCTGCTGCATTGCAAAGCGTCCCATCGCGGTGACGCCTGCCGTGACGGCCCCCAGCAAGGACAATCTCCAGTACATCAGGGCGTCGTCGAGATGACCGGCAGCGTGAGCACCATACAGAAGTACCGGGCCAGCGGCCATACCGATCCACAGCACGCGCTCGAAACGCGGCAGGTGCCAGCATGCGAGCCGGAACAAGAAAATCACAAGAGGCGTGACGAAGAACGAGTAGCCCATCGTCCACCAGATGCTCTGATGAGGTTGGCTCAGGATCGGACCGGGAAGCACGGTCCAGAGCGTGTGGAGAGCCCACAACAGCCCACCGATGCCGAAATACCCATACAGCGTTTGAAGCGGCGAACGTGCCCAGAGCACCAGCACACACAGGGACAAGGCTGTGATCACCGCAGCAGAAATGATCGGACCGGTTACGGAAAGGAAGATCTTGCGTTCGTACATGTCACGAAGCTGATGCTCGTCGCCAATCCAGACCCGCGACAGGCTTGTCCTCCGCGGCGCGGCCAGTACGACGTCAATTTCGTTGATGCCCGGCCGAAGGAATTCGTTGGCGATCGCTACCAGCACGATCCGATTGGCGCCGCGAGGGCGGCTCGGCAGCGGGTCGTGTATGTGGTCGGCCACAGTGTGGCCATTTACCGCGATCCGAGTGTTCGCAGAAGCGCCCGGCAGATAGATGGCAGTGTAGGTCGGCGCCGCGCCAAGGTCAGCATGCAGGCGATAGGCGGGCATCAAGATTGTCTTGTCGTCGCCGGTCCTTGCCGCCGCGGTGTCGTCCGGAAGGTTCACTGTCCGAACCGAACCACCGCCGGCTTCGGACCGTAGCGCCTGGGTCAACTCCTGCGGCGTGGTGACTGGCTCGGAGGCCGCGTAGCCCGCATCTAGGGGAATCAGCCACGTGAAGCCGACGAGAGCCAAGCAAACACCAGCGCGCACGCCAATCATCGCCACCTCCCATGGGAGAGGCGATTGCACACCCACAGAACTGGATGCGCAAGGGCAAGTGATCAGATCGCCGGCCGATGCTTGACACTGTCGAGATGACCGCCCAAGAGATCCTTCTCGCCCACCGAAGCACGTCTTGACACGTGGCGGTCGGTCAGCCGCTCTTATCACACCCGCACAGGCACGCCGGTCAGATTCCTTGGGCAGGAGCCGGACGGGACGATACTCATCATGTCGCGGCCGACCGTCAGTGCGACTCGGGAGCCGGGCCGAGCAGCTGATCTGAGCGATACCACCTGAGGAAGCTCTGCAAGACATGCGCGATGCTTGCATAAGTCGGAGCCGCTGCTAGCTGCTGTCGCACGGTCATGATAAGTAAGCCAATCCCAAGCCGGGCGACAAGACGCTCAGTGCATGGCGGCTGCCCAGGGGTGCGCAAGATAAAGCAGGCACGGAGTACGGACGTTTGATTTAAGGATGGTTGTATGCTGGATAACCCGCATCGAGCAAACATGGGCTAGCGGTCGGGTGGGCGAGCGGCCCGGTCCGGCGCTTCCCAAGTTGAAAACTGGCTATGTCGTTACGTCTACGCATTTTTATCTTGGTGCTGGCTGTACTCCTGCCAGCAGTTGCCGCCTACTCTTTCAACGAATACAGGCACCGTCAGGCGAAAACGGAGGATCTTCGGCGGGATGCGGAACAGGACGCGGTCTTGATCGCGACCGAGATGAGCCG
>JBDSAB010000664.1:0-12880 GCA_039922395.1 Caldimonas sp. | reverse complement strand
GCCACGATGTCGAACGACTGGATCAATGGCACGCCGGCGCGCATCATCGTTGAAAGCTGTCGTGTAAAGACCGCGATGTCCTTTTGCTTGATGGATCTGCCGCCGGACATCCGACGCTTCTTGACCTTGTTGACCATCACGCCTTGGCGACGAAGGCTGGCACTGACCATCGCCTCGCCGCCTGCGCGCATCTCGCCCCGGACAACCTTGCCGTTCTTGTCCTTGCCTTCCCATTCGAAGACGATGTCCTTGACCTTGTTCGCAGTGACCGCCGTTGCTGTCGCCATAAGTCCCTTCGAGACGCTGCCGCCCCGTCCCGTGTATTGAGATGTCGTTATTCGTTCGTGACCGAGATCACTTCTTCGAGTGTCGTCATGCCCGAGCGAACCTTGATCAACCCCGACTGACGAAGGTCGCGAACATTTTCACGCTGAGCCTGGTTGGCGATATCCATCGAGGTTCCCTCGTTGAGGATGATCTTCTGGATGTCCTCGGAAATCGGCATGACCTGGTAGATGCCGACTCGGCCCTTGTATCCATTGGTGCAGGACGAACACCCGACAGCCCGAAACGGCTTCCAGTTGCCATCGAGGTCCTCGCCTTTAAACCCGGCCTTCAACATCGCCTCGCGAGGGTAATCGGCTGGCGCCTTGCAGTTCTCGCAAAGTCGTCGCGCAAGGCGCTGCGCGGTGATAAGAAGCACGCTGGATGCGATGTTGAACGGAGCAACCCCCATGTTCAACAGGCGCGTCAGCGTGGTCGGCGCGTCATTCGTATGCAGCGTCGACATGACCATGTGGCCGGTTTGCGCAGCTTTGATGGCAATGTCCGCCGTCTCGAGGTCGCGAATTTCGCCGACCATGATGATGTCGGGATCCTGACGAAGGAACGACTTCAGTGCAGCCGCGAACGTAAGCCCTGCTTTGTCATTGACATTGACCTGGTTCACCCCGGGCAAGTTGATTTCGGCGGGATCTTCAACGGTCGAGATGTTGACACCCGGTTGATTGAGGATGTTGAGGCAGGTGTAAAGCGAAACGGTCTTTCCACTACCGGTTGGACCTGTCACCAGAACCATCCCATAAGGACGCTGGATGATCTTCAACAGCCGGTCCTTTTCAACCTTCTCGTAGCCGAGAGCCTCGATGCCCACTTTTGCGCTCGACGGATCGAGAATACGGATAACGATCTTTTCGCCGAACAGCGTAGGCAAGGTGCTGACCCGAAAGTCGATTGCCTTCGCGCCAAATTTCAATTTCATCCGGCCGTCTTGCGGAACACGCTTTTCCGCAATGTCGAGCCGCGAAATGACTTTGATGCGCGATGACAGCTTGTCCTTGATGGCGATGGGAGGCTGCGTGATCTCCCGAAGTTCTCCGTCTACGCGGAAGCGCACCCGATAGTGGTATTCGTACGGCTCAAAGTGGAGGTCGGAAGCACGCAGATTGATCGCATCGATCAACATCTTCTGAAGGAAGCGCACAACCGGCGCGTCTTCGACTTCAGAAGCGACATCGGTGGCATCCGGCGTAGCCGTGACGTCATCGGTAACGTCGAACTCGAAATCACCGGAAGAAAGTGCTTCGATCGTCTCAGAAGCGGTGGCGGCGCTGCCCTCGAGAAGCTTGGCCAGCTTGTCGTGCTCGACGATGACCCATTCAGGCGCCAGCTGAGTCGCAAACTTGATCCGTTCGACTGCTTCCTGATCGGTGGGGTCAGCGCCGCCGATGAAGATTCGATTGCCGCGCTTGCCGAGGACCACAACCTGGTACTGGGCTGCGAGCTTGGTCTCGATGACGTTGCGCGGCAGACGCTGAGCGTCGACAGCTGACAGATCGAGCAACGGCAGCGCGAGCGCCGCAGAGAGTGTGTGCGCCAGATCTCCAGGGGAGACCGCGCCCGCCGAGATCACCGAAGAAACGAAGCTTGTACGCTTATCGCGCGATGTCTTGACAAGTTCTTCAGCGGTCTTGACGTTGAGTTTGCCCGCGTGGACAAGAACTCTCGCCACGCCGGAGAGGGCTGAATGTGGAGCCTCGGCCAGTGTGTCCACGTTTCAGGCGCTCAATTCAAGTGGTGGAATCGAGGGATCATCGCCGATTCACACCGGGGTGTAAACGACACCGCCAGAGGCTGGCGCCAACAATTCACGCGGCGCAGAACGGGCCCATGACACTCCGACAAATGATGGCGGCCTTTCAAGAACCAGGTGCAAGATGGTCGGGGTGAGAGGATTCGAACCTCCGGCCTCTACGTCCCGAACGTAGCGCTCTACCAGGCTAAGCTACACCCCGATCGACGGCACGCAAGGCGTTGCCGCTACCAGAGGCTCATGACGAGCGCTCTACCGATCGAACACACAATTCTAGCAGAGCGTCTCTAAACGGAGACGCAGGTAGCGCCTCCAACGTTCCCCTCGCCTTGTCTGCTTCTGCCCTTGCGGCATCTCGGGTGGCGGCCAGAGCACCCGTGTTCCTGACGATATCGACGATCTCCTGCAAACGGGCGCTCTCTCCGTGTTGAATGGCGTGTCGCATCAGTGTTCGCTCGGCTGCTGTTCCGCGTTCCATGGCGATCAACAAGGGGAGGGTCGGCTTGCCCTCGCGAAGGTCGTCGCCGACGTTTTTCCCGAGTTCCGCGGTAGCCCCTTCATAGTCCAACAGGTCGTCAACAAGTTGGAACGCGGTTCCGAGCGACCGGCCATAGGCCGCGCACGATTCCTCGATTACAGGGTCTGCATCGGCAAGGACCGCGCCGAGTCGCGCGCTAGCCTCGAAGAGCTTGGCGGTCTTGAACCGGATGACGCGCAGGTAGTCATCGACCGCCAGATCAGGATCGTGCATGTTCATCAACTGCAGGACCTCGCCTTCCGCGATCACGTTTGTTGCGTCCGCCAATACTTCCAGCACACGCATTCGATTGACGGAAACCATCATCTGAAACGCGCGCGAGTAGACGAAATCGCCGACCAATACACTGGCAGCGTTACCGAACAGTGCGTTTGCAGTCTGACGCCCTCGCCGAAGTGCCGACTCGTCAACGACGTCGTCGTGCAGAAGGGTTGCGGTGTGGACAAACTCGACCGTCGCAGCGAGTTCAAACCGTTCCCGACCCGAAAATCCCAGGGCGCTGGAGAAGAGCAACACCAGCATCGGACGGATACGCTTGCCACCCGCGCTGATGATGTAGTGCGCGATCTGATTGATCATCGCCACATCAGACGCTAGCCGGCGTTGAATGACGTTGTCGACCTCCCTCATGTCCGCGGCCATCAGCCGCGCGGCGCTGGGCGCCGGGCTCGGGGCAAGGGGAAGAGGGGTTTGCACGCGTTACTCGTAGATAAAAGCGATTATAGAAATGCCCACTTGTGCGGGTCTCGAGCAAAAACCGTCTTGCGACAAGAGCGCGTCGCGCTTGTGTGGGTTGCCTACTCTTGTACTGCGCCTCCAAGCCGAATCACGATCCGCTCATGGTATAGTGTGAGGCTAACCCGACTGCGCAGGCGTGTGTCGCTAGTTCGACGAGCGGAATCGGGATTCGATCATTGCGAGGGGTTCAGATGTACGCGGTCATCAAAACCGGCGGCAAACAGTATCGTGTTGCCACAGGTGAAAAAATCAAGGTCGAGAAGTTGGACGTAGAAGTCGGCCATCAGCTGACGCTCGACAAGGTTCTTGCGGTCGGAAGTGGTGCTGACCTCTCAATCGGCGCGCCATTCTTGTCCGGTGCGAGCGTGGTAGCGACCGTCGTTGCGCATGGTCGGCACGACAAGGTCCGCATCTTCAAGATGCAGCGCCGCAAGCACTATCAAAAGCGGCAGGGCCATCGGCAAAGCTTCACCGAGATCGAGATCGGCGCTGTCAACGTCTGACTCGCCAGCCAGCTAGGAGAACGAAATGGCACAGAAAAAGGGCGGCGGTTCGACAAGGAACGGCCGAGATTCGCAGCCGAAAATGCTTGGCGTGAAGGTCTTCGGGGGTCAGACAATCTCAGCGGGCGCGATCATTGTCCGACAGCGCGGAACCCGCTTCCACGCCGGTCCGAATGTCGGCATGGGTCGGGATCACACCCTGTTTGCTCTTACCGACGGCCAAGTGAGTTTCGCCGTCAAAGGTCCCAAGAGCCAGCAAACGGTCGTTGTCACAGCCGACTAGGCCACGAACTGCGATGCTGAGGCCCCGGCATGCCGGGGCCTTTTCGTTTCAGGTGTCCCTTAGGATGGGCGAAACGTCCGAGCGGTAGTTTCTCAAGACTCGTGTCCTATGAAGTTCGTCGACGAAGCAACCATCGAGGTGATCGCGGGAAATGGCGGCAACGGTTGCATGAGCTTCCGGCGGGAGAAGTTCATTCCCTTCGGCGGGCCGAACGGTGGAGATGGGGGTCGCGGCGGCAGCGTGTATGCCTTGGGTGACAGAAATCTGAACACGCTGATCGACTTTCGGTATGCACGTCGCCACGCGGCTCGGAACGGCGAGAACGGGCGAGGTTCGGATCAGTACGGCGCCGCGGCGGAAGACATTGTTTTGCGCATGCCGATGGGTACGATCATCAGCGATACGGACTCCGGGGATGTGATTGCTGAGTTGCTCGTCCCGGATGAGAAGGTGCTGATTGCCAAAGGTGGCGACGGTGGATTCGGTAACTTGCACTTCAAGAGCAGCACCAACCGGGCGCCACGTCAGAAAACGGCGGGTTGGCCAGGAGAGCAGCGAAAAGTTCGTCTCGAGCTTCGTGTCCTTGCCGACGTCGGTCTGCTCGGCATGCCCAACGCGGGCAAGTCCACTTTGATCAGCGCAGTTTCGAACGCGCGGCCGAAGGTGGCCGACTATCCGTTCACGACGCTTCATCCCAATCTCGGCGTCGTTCGTGTCGCCCCCGAACAGAGTTTTGTCATCGCTGACATTCCAGGTTTGATCGAGGGTGCGGCCGAGGGAGCGGGTCTCGGTCATCAGTTTTTGCGCCATCTGCAGCGCACGCACCTTTTGCTGCACGTCATCGATTTTGCGCCGTTCGACGAATCGGTCGATCCGGTGCAGCAAGCCAAATCCATCGTCGCCGAGCTGAAGAAGTACGACGCGACTTTGCACGCCAAGCACCGCTGGATCGTCCTCAACAAGCTCGACATGTTGCCGGTCGATTTGCGAGAGCAGCGCGTGAAGGATTTCGTTCGCCGGATGCGGTGGAAAGGTCCGATCTTCCAGATTTCGGCGTTGACCCGCGAGGGCTGCGATGCCTTGATTCGAGCGGTCTACCAGCACGTCGCCGGCGAGCGCAACGTCCTTCCACCCGATGTTGATCCACGGTTCGAACGGGTGAGTGCAGACGGGGCTCTCTGATGTCCGTTGTCGTCAAAGGCGCCCGTCGCATCGTCGTCAAAGTGGGCTCGAGCCTTGTAACCAATGAAGGACGCGGCATCGATCCCGACGCGGTCGGCAACTGGTGCCGTCAGATGGCGGCCCTCGCCGCCCAAGACCGGGAGATCGTCATGGTCTCCAGCGGAGCCATCGCCGAAGGGATGAAGCGGCTCGGCTGGGTGGTGCGTCCGAAGGGCATCCACAACCTGCAAGCCGCGGCAGCAGTCGGTCAGATGGGTTTGGCTCAGATCTACGAAACGGAGCTGCGCAAAGAGGGCATTCACAGCGCCCAGGTGCTGCTGACCCACGCGGACCTTGCCGATCGCGAGCGGTATCTCAACGCTCGCACCACGCTGCTGACGCTGCTGGGCCTGCGTGTCATTCCGGTCATCAACGAGAACGACACCGTCGTCAACGATGAAATCAAGTTCGGCGACAACGACACGCTCGGTGCTTTAGTCGCCAACCTGCTGGATGCCGACGTACTGATTATCCTGACCGATCAGCCCGGGCTTTACTCGGCTGATCCCAGGAAGGACCCTACCGCCCACTTGATCACCGAGGCGCAGGCGGGCGATCCCGAACTCGAGCAGATGGCCGGGGGCGCAGGCTCCGCCATCGGGCGGGGCGGAATGATGACCAAAGTGCTGGCCGCCAAGCGGGCAGCCAGCAGCGGGACGAGTACTGTGATCGCGTGGGGTCGTGAGCCCGATGTGCTGGTCCGGCTTGCCGCCGGTGAAGCCATTGGCACGGAGTTGAAGGCACGCACGCAGAAACGGGCTGCCCGCAAGCAATGGATGAGCGACCATTTGCAACTGCGAGGGGCGGTCGTGATCGACGACGGTGCGCGCCTCAAGGTCCGCGATGGCGGCAAGAGTTTGCTTCCGATCGGCGTCGTCGAGGTCCAGGGCGAGTTCCATCGCGGCGATGTGATCGCGGTGAGGAGCCTCGAAGGCGTCGAACTAGCCAGAGGTCTTGCCAACTACAGCAGCAGCGAAGCCCGGCTCATCGCGCGAAAGCCATCTAGCGAGATCGAGAAGTTGCTCGGCTTCACGGGTGAGCCGGAAATGATCCACCGAGACAATCTCGTTCTGAGCTGAATGCCGGAAGGCACGGGGCTGCTTGACGGATCCGGGCTCCGTGCCTTCCAAAGACGAAATGCGACTGCTAGAGCCGCGGCCCTGACGGGGTCACCGGCACGATGGGAGGCACATCGGCCGTCGGCTCGATCGCGGTAGGTGCTCGGCGATCGATCTCGTCATCGCGATGGTGCGGACGCATTCCGGTGCGCAGATACCGGTTGTGCTGGGTTCCCCGCGGCAGAAAACGGGCCAGCTCGGTCAGCGCCATCTGATACACGTCGCGCTTGAATTCGATCACGACCTCGAGCGGAATCCAGTATTCGTTCCATCGCCATGCATCGAATTCGGGATGATCGGTCGCGCGCAGATTCATGTCGCTGTCACGACCTGTCAGCTGCAGCAAGAACCAGATCTGCTTCTGTCCGCGATAGTGTCCGCGCGCGTCGCGCCGGATGAAGTGGGTCGGGACTTCGTACCGCAACCAGTCGCGCGTGCGTGCGACGATCCGCACGTGATCGGGATGGAGGCCGACCTCTTCGTGCAACTCACGGTACATCGCCTGCTCAGGCGTCTCGCCGTAATTGATGCCCCCTTGCGGGAACTGCCAGGAGTGAGTCCGGATTCGCTTGCCCCAGAACACCTGGTTTCTGTGGTTGAGCAGGATGATGCCGACGTTGGGTCTGAACCCTTCACGGTCGAGCATAATCAACCCCAATTCTTTCGTTGAATCCATTATTGCACTGGCTTCGCGGGAATCAAGCCCCTCGGGTCTCCCGCCCTCGCTAGCCAGATCGCATTGGCAGTCCTGCCACCCATGAAAGCCAGTCAGTTCTTCATTTCGACGCTCAAGGAAGCACCTGCGGACGCCGAGGTCATCAGCCATCGACTCATGCTGCGCGCCGGCTTCATCAAGCGGTTGTCGGCCGGCATCTATAGCTACATGCCGATGGGGTTGCGCGTCATCCGGAAGGTCGAAGCGATCGTCCGCGAAGAGATGAACGACGCCGGCGCGGTCGAACTGTTAATGCCAGTCGTGCAACCGGCCGAACTCTGGCAGGAAAGCGGGCGCTTTCAAAAGTACGGCCCTGAGCTGCTTCGTGTGAAAGACCGCCACGATCGCGACTTCATCGTCCAGCCGACGAGCGAAGAGGTCATTACCGACATCGCGCGTCAGGAACTCAGGAGCTACCGCGCCCTTCCGAAGAATTTTTATCACATCCAGACCAAGTTTCGCGACGAGCGGCGTCCGCGTTTCGGCGTGATGCGCGGGCGTGAGTTCACGATGAAGGACGCCTACTCGTTCGATCGTGACGTCAAGGCGGCGGGCCTGAGCTATCAACGCATGTACGACGCCTACGTACGCATCTTCGAGCGGATGGGCCTGACGTTTCGCGCCGTAGCGGCTGACACTGGTGCGATCGGCGGCGATCGTTCGCACGAGTTCCAGGTGATCGCCCACACCGGTGAGGACGCGATCGTCTACAGCCCCAAGTCGGGCTACGCCGCGAACATCGAACTGGCCGAGGCGCTGGCGCCGACAACCGGGCGCGCCGCGCCGAGCGAATCGATGCGCAACACACCGACTCCTGGCAAGGCGACCTGCGAGGACGTCGCAACGTTGTTGAACATTCCTCTGGCGCGCACGGTCAAGTCGTTGGTTCTCGCCACCGAGGAAGCCGGTACCGCCGGGACGGCGCCGAGGACGGTGATCTGGCTGCTGCTGGTTCGAGGCGACCACGCATTGAACGAGGTCAAGGTCGGCAAGCTGCCCGGTTTGGATAGTGGCTTCAGGTTCGCGACCGGTGGCGAGGTCGAACGAACTTTCCACTGCCAGCCTGGGTACCTGGGACCGATCGTCGAAGGCCGGAATTTCAAGGTCGTTGCGGACCGTACCGTGGCCGCGATGAGCGACTTCGTCTGCGGTGCCAACGTAGCCGACCACCACCTCACCGGGGTCAACTGGGGGCGTGATCTGCCCGAGCCGGATCTTGTCGCCGACATCCGCAATGTCGAGCCCGGCGACCCGGCTCCTGACGGGAGCGGGCCGTTATCGATCCAGCGCGGCATCGAGGTCGGGCACGTGTTCTTCCTCGGCACGAAGTACAGCGAAGCCATGGATGCGACATACCTCGACGAGGGCGGCAAGCCGCAACTGCTCCAGATGGGTTGCTACGGCATCGGCATCACGCGCCTCCTCGGCGCCGCGATCGAGCAGAACCACGATGGCCGCGGCATGATTTGGCCGACGGCGCTCGCGCCGTTCGGCATCGTCATCTGCCCCATCGGCTACGACCGGTCAGATGCCGTTCGCACCGCGGCTGACGACCTTTATGAGCGACTGCGGTCGCTCGGCATCGACGTCATCCTCGACGATCGCGGTGAGCGTCCGGGTGCTATGTTTGCCGACTGGGAACTGATCGGCGTTCCGCATCGGGTCGTCCTGTCGGATCGAGGCCTCAAGGAAGCGGCTGTCGAGTACCAGGGGCGCCGCGATGCCAGCGCAACGACGGTGCCGCTTGCTGATGCGCAGGCCTTTCTGAAGGCCAAACTCGGCGCATGAACCGGGGACTCTCCCCGCAGGGGAGAGAACGTCGTGGCCTTCTGGCGTCGACGTTGCTGGGGCCGCTGGCCGCCGCTTGGCCCATCGCCGTCCGAGCCGGCGCCCAAGTCGAGGAGCCGCTCGCAGATTCTGTCCGCTCAGTGCTGTCGGCCGCAATCGCCAATCGAGCGCCACCAAAGCCGGTCTTCAGCACCATCGACGAGCGGTTGGCACACCTTCGATGGCTCGGTGCGATGAGTGAGCGGCTGAAGAAGCGGACCGCCGAGCACGTCACGCGGGTCGAGTTTCTCGAGACCCTCTGGTACGAGAGCACCCGGGCCGGTCTAGAGCCCTCGCTCATGTTGGGCCTTGTCCAAGTTGAAAGCGGCTTTCGAAAGTACGCGGTCAGCATTGCCGGGGCACGCGGCTTTACGCAGGTGATGCCCTTCTGGGCTCGTCTGATCGGCGATGGCGACTCCGGTCGCCTGTTCCACACGCAGACCAATCTGCGTTTCGGTTGTGTGATCCTCCGCCACTACCTGAACCTCGAGCGCGGCGATCTCTTTCTGGCCCTGGGTCGCTACAACGGCAGCCGGGGCCGTCCTGAATACCCCAATGCCGTGTTCGGGGCGCGCAGGGTATGGGAGTACCAGGGGGGTTGAGCCGTGGTCTAGATTCCGCTCCAGGACTTGGGTGCGGCGGACTCGATACCCAGTAAGGCCAAAACTCTTTCGACGGTGTCGTCGACCAATTCATCGATCGTCTGCGGGCGATGGTAGAACGCCGGCAGCGGCGGGAACACGATGCCGCCCATCTCAGTCACGGCGGTCATGTTGCGCAGATGCGCCAAGTTGAACGGCGTTTCGCGAACCATCAAGACCAGCCGACGCCGTTCCTTGAGGGTCACGTCGGCGGCGCGCGCCAGCAGGTTGTCGGAGTAGCCATGCGCAACCGCCGCCAGGGTCTTCATCGAGCAGGGTGCGATCACCATGCCAGCCGTGGCAAACGAGCCGCTCGCAATCGCCGCGCCGACGTCGGCAGGGTTGTACGACGCGTCCGCCAAGGCCTCGAGCCCTTTGCGGTCGAGCCCGATCTCGTGATGGACGTTGAGGACACCGGCCGGGCTGGCGACCAAATGCGTCTCCCGTCCCGATTCCCGAAGGCGCTCGAGCAGTCGAACCGCATAGACGGCGCCCGTGGCGCCGGTCAGGCCGACGACGACTCGCGCGCCGGCCTCGTCCACCGGCCTACGCGGTGGTTCCGAGCGTCTGCTGGAGTTCGCCGGCCTGGTACATCTCGGTCATGATGTCGGAGCCGCCCACGAACTCGCCATTGACGTACAGCTGAGGAATCGTCGGCCAGTTCGCATAGCTCTTGATGCCTTGACGGACACCGTCGTCCTCAAGCACGTTGACGGTCGTCAGATCGTCGACGCCGCAGGCCTTCAGGATCTGCACGGCGCGTCCGGAAAAGCCGCACATCGGGAATTGCGCAGTTCCTTTCATGAACAGCACGACCCGGTTCCCCTTGACGAGGTCATCAATGCGTTTTTGAACGTCGTTCATGGAAATGAAGCCCTGCGATAAAACGAATAGCCGAAGTTATACGGCAAACGCCGCCGAGCCTTCGGGTGTCCGGAAATGTCCCGCAGAACCCGACCGTCAGAACGAATAAGACACGCCGAGCTGCAGGACCGGTGACCAGCGCATGTCGCGGACCGTGTCGTCAAGGCCCTGCCCACCGCCGAAGAAGCGGCCCAGCTTGACGGCATTGCCGGGGCTCAACGACATCAAGCCGAGGTCGGCATTGAAACTCCAGCCGCCGCGCGGCGACAGGCCGGTGTAGCCCACGCCCAGATATGGCAAGGTCGGTGAATCGACGAATTGGTCGCCGGGCAATACGCCGGTCATCGAGGCGGACATCGAACGTCGGTCCACGTTGAAGCCGTTCCCTCCCGATCCCGCTCCCAGATTGGCTGCTGCGAGCGCGCGCGGCCCCACGACGACGCCGCTCGTTGCCCGGAAGCCGCCGGCGCGCTTTGTGCCCAGCAACGATCCAGTGAGGTAGTAGTCACCCATCAGGGTCAGACCGCTCAGGCCGGGATTTGCCGGTCCGAATGTCCGCGTCGTTGCAGTGGAGGCCGAACTCATCGACAGGCGGCCCTGCCAGCGCGGCCATTGGAAGTCGTCGCCCTTGACGGTCAGTCCGCTGCCTTCGGTGGCGTGGGTCAGAAACGGGGCGCCAGCGAGGGCGATGGCCAAGCCGATGGAGAAACGCAACTTCATCACGACAACCTCCTCGTAGCGACGAAAGCCGGGCGGCGCTTCGAAAGCCGACTACCACCGGGAGTTCATGCTACGCCGGCATAGGAACTTCGGTGTGGTATTCGTCCCGCATTGGGCTGCCTTCAGCAGCGGCGACGGCACTTTCCACGCAATCGAGGGGGCCTGGCCGCCGGCGGCGGCGTTAGCCCAAGGTCGATCCCAATTCGAGCACGCCGCCGGTACAGCGAGGCAGCCCGGCGAGGTCGTGGTGAGTGGCAACGCCTGAGAACCCGGCGACCGATAGCAGCCGAGCAACGGCTCCGGCCTGATCGCAGCCATGTTCGAACCACAGTCGGCCGCCGGGCACGAGATGACCCGCGGCGCCTCGGACAACCTCCTCCAGGGCGGCCAGGCCGCTGCCGCCGCCGACCAGCGCCGCTCTCGGCTCGTGCTGCAGCAGCGTCAGGTGCGGGTCTTCGTCGGCCACGTAAGGCGGGTTGCAGAACGCCAGGTCGAAGCGTTCGCCGATCCAGGGCTCCCACCAGGATCCGAGTCGGAATTCGACGTCGAGGCCGAACTCGAACGCGTTGGCACGTGCGACTGCGAGTGCCGCCTCGCTGGAGTCCGAGGCATGGACCTCGGTATGGCGGCGGGCGCTCTTGCATGCCAACGCGATCGCGCCGCTGCCCGTCCCAAGGTCGAGCAGGCGGATCGGCCGCTTCGAACCTGAGAGCTCATCGATTGCCCCGATCGCCAGGTCGACCAGGATCTCCGTCTCCGGACGGGGCACGAGAACGGCCGGAGAGACGCGCAGGGGCAGCCCGTGAAACTCCTTGCACCCGACGATGTAGGCGACAGGCTCCCCGTCGGCTCGGCGCATGGCAGCTTCGCGCCAGCGGGCCGATTCGTCCGCAGTCAACGTGTGGTCGTCATGGGCAATCAGCCACGCACGCTTGCGGTCGAGGACGTGGCCCAGCAGAACGGCAATATCGCGCCGGTCCAAGCCGAGACATTCTCCCAGCCGCACCGCGTCGCGTACCGAAAAGACCGCGGACTTCCCGAGAGCCGCGAGGTCGTCATGACCCTCACTCATCGCTCCCCGCTCTCGAGAGTGGCCAATTGCTCTGCGGCCTGCGCGGCCTGCAGCGCCGCGGTGATGTCGTCGAGATCGCCGTCCAGGATGGCCTGCAGCTTGTAGAGGGTCAGGTTGATGCGGTGGTCCGTCATCCGCCCCTGAGGGAAGTTGTAGGTGCGGATGCGGTCGCTGCGATCCCCGGTGCCGATCAGGCCCTTGCGCGTGGCCGCTTCGTGCGCGGCGCGCTCGGATCGCTCCTTCTCGGCGAGCCGCGCCAGCAAGACCGACATCGCTTTCGCTTTGTTGCGATGCTGCGATCGATCGTCTTGGCATTCGGCGACGATCCCCGTCGGCAAGTGCGTGATCCGGATGGCGCTATCGGTCTTGTTGACGTGTTGACCGCCCGCACCACTGGCGCGGAAGGTGTCGATGCGAAGCTCGGCCGGGTTCAACTTCACTTCCTCGGCCGGGTCGGGCTCGGGCAGCACGGCGACGGTGCAGGCGCTGGTGTGGATGCGCCCCTGCGTCTCAGTCACCGGAACGCGCTGAACACGGTGACCGCCCGA
>JBDSAB010000663.1:0-19688 GCA_039922395.1 Caldimonas sp. | reverse complement strand
TATAGGAGCCGTCCGGCAGCCTGATGGCCATGGCTGTCCACGGCCCATGTTGCTGGACAACTCGCTCGAATTCGCTGATGACCATCAGTTTGTAAATCCTGTGTTCGAGCATCCGTTTGCGATGCAGCCGCCTTCGGGGCTGGTTCAATTCCACACCGAGCCCGCCCTTGCCTGCTCAAGAACGTGATTTGCGGGGTGTTCTAGGTCAAGTGCCGTGAATCCGCCACGAATTGGCGGCGCCGCGTGACCGATACACGACGAGCACCGGTGAACAGCGATGCGCAACGGTCTGAACGGTGCTCGTGATCCCGAATCTCTTCTGTTCAGTCGGGCGCCTTTCGATTGTATGCATCGAGTTGCAAGTCACTTGACAAGCCTGTTTTTCCATGCCAGCAAGGCGCTCTCGTGATCCATTCCCCACTTCCAAAGGTCTCTTACTCATTTGCCTCCCGAGCTACTCAGCCAGGGATTCGACCCGTAACAACTTCCCCGTCAAGGACGGGCGTCGTCAAGCCGATCTTCTTTCCGCGTGAGCCGTTTGCTCAACGAGTTGGAAAGAACCCATGTCGAAAGAATCCCCGAAGATCCACCGTATGGATCTGTGCTTATCTCTCTTGGCGCTCGCTGCCATGTCGGCCTGCGGTGGAGGAAATGGAATCGTGTCGACCGACGACCTCGCGCTGAGCACCGCGCCGACCGCCCGAGCGGCAGGCTCCAAGAGGTTGGAGGAATCCTCGACCCTTTACGTGAAGATTGCGGTCGAAGGGCAGCCGTTCACGGTGTCGGGGACACAGACGGTTCGCTACGGATCGGGAAACAAGTGGATTAGCAAGTCTGTCTCCGGTGGGGGCCAGTGCACCGACGAATTCTTCGGCAACAAGCAGGCACTGGGCACTGCGATGCAGTGCGAAGTGAATCGTGACGCAGTGTCGGGGACGCCCGTGATTGCCGCCGACCCTACACCGGCCCCCACGGTTTCGACGACAGGTACAACGACGACGCCAACAACGCCTACGCTGACCCCGATCGTCAGCTTGACAACGACCACAACCATAGCGACGGGCCCCTTCATCGACATGGCGAAGATTCCCCTGGGCTCTGCCGGCGCTTCGACGGAGAACGTCGCGCCAACGACAGAACAGGCACCGCTTTCCGACAGCGGCGCCTTCCGGACGGTTTGTGCGTTCTCTCACATGTCAACCGACGATCCCATCGTCTACCCCGGCAAGCCTGGTGCTGCACACCTCCACACCTTCTTCGGCAATACAGGAACCAATGCGGCCTCGACGGTCAACTCGATTGCGACGACCGGAAATTCGACTTGCCGCGGGGGCACGGCGAATCGATCGTCCTACTGGGTGCCGACGTTGATCGACACCAAGGACGGTCGTCCGATCGCTCCCGACAGCCTCGGCGTCTATTACAAGCAATCGGCGATGCTGACAGTCGCCAGCGCCATTCAGCCCATGCCGTCCGGCCTGCGCATGATTTCCGGTGACGCTGGAGCCACCAAGGCGGGTGGCGACTATCGGTTCAAGTGCATTGGTGGCCCGAACAACAGCAACGACAGCTACGGACCATCGATTCCGAACTGCGACGCTGGTGCCGCGGTGTGGGCGGAGGTCTTCTTTCCCATGTGCTGGGACGGAAAGAACTTGGATTCTCCCGACCACAAGAGTCACATGAGCTATCCGACGCAGTTGCAGCAGGCACCGTTCACTTGGTCTTGTCCCGCGACGCATCCGGTCGAACTGCCGCAAGTCACCTTCAATGTGATCTACACCGTGCCTGAAAAGGACGCTGCCAGGCGCTGGCGTTTGTCTTCGGACAACTACGATGCCACCCAGCCCGGCGGCTACTCGTCACACGGCGATTGGTTCAATGGCTGGAAGCCAGAAGTCTCGCAAGCCTGGGCTAAAAACTGTACCGCGGCGAGCAAGGACTGCCACGCTCACCTGCTCGGCGACGGACGGGCGATTTTCTAGGATCCTCGTCCGAGGGCTTGACGCTGCAAGAAGCAGCGCAAGCCCTTTGTTTACCGTGTCGCAGTAACGTGGCCAGTGAAGTTGTGGTCTGAACTTCGATCCGGCCAGTAAGGTTCTACGGCACGAGTCACGTCATAGTCGCATCGCGGCTTTGTAGTGCTCGATCATTCGGTCTACCTTGACATCCCAATCGAACAGGCGCCGCACCTTTTGGTACCCGCTCTCGCCCATCCGCACGCGCTCAGCAGGTGAACGAGCCAGACGAACCATGGCGTCGGCAAGCCCGCTGACAAGAGCGTCACGGCCAGATGGCGGCACCAGGATCCCGCAGGAATCGTCCAGATAGTCCATCGGTCCGCCCCAGGCTGTGGCAATGACGGGCTTGGCCATTGCCATCGCCTCCAGCACGACTGCGCCGCCGCACTCGAGCAAACTAGGGAGAACGAGACCGTCTGCCTGACGGAGGACGCTAGCGCACTCCGTTTGCGGCAACCAGCCGACAAAGGCAACATGTCCCGTCTCGGAACGCGTCGACCGATTGCCCGGCGTCGCGAGCACCTGGAGTTGCCGTGCCAAGTTCTCCAAGTCTGCCCGCTCATCGCCGTCGCCAACAATCAGGAGACGCATCGGCGCCCGACGGCGGGCTCGCTCGAAGGCGTGCAGCAACAAGTCGACCGCCTTCCAGTCGACGAGCCGGCCCATGAAAACAAATGTGGTTGCCTCGCGGTCGTCGACATCGTCCGCGCCAGCCTTCCCGTGTCCTGCCCAAACTCCAAAGTCGACGCCGTTTTCGACCATCTCGACAACCGGACGATCGATTCCGGCGGGCAAGGCTTCGCGCGTGCGTTGATTCGCGACGAGCAGCAGGGCTGCCCGGCGCTTCCCAGGAAGCAGCGCGTTCAGCAAGCCGGAACTCGCACGCGCGAGGGCGAACAGCGCTCGAGCGAGACCTCCTCGCGACGGACGGAATGCCGGCGGCCACTCCATGCCGCCGTTCATCGGCCCGATCAAGACCGGTACGCCGAATCCGTACAGCACCGAAGGCTCACGCGGCGAGACGGGCATCGGCTGGTGAATGACATCGATGCGTTGTTCGGCAATCAATCGCCGCACCATTCGCCGCTGCTCGAACTGCGATGACAGGCGCACGACATAACCGGTCGTCAGATAGGCCAGGCGAGCCGGCAACCGCCGACCCAGGCGCCACATGAAGCGGTGGAGCCGGGTATCTTCGACGAAGCGAATCCGCGCGTCGCCGCCGAACAAACCGGTCAACTCGTCGCGCGTGCGTGCATGGCTAATGAGCCAGACGGCCGCTCCCCGGGCGCGAAGCACGCGAAAGTAGTGCAACGCGAGCGCAGCCTCTCCGCCGAACTTCGCCGACGCATGATCGGCAACGATCAGAACGCGGGGAGTCGGAGCAGACGCAATCGTGCCGGCCGCGACCTTGGTCATCGGTGCCGACCCTTCATTCGGTCGGCGGACGTCGCAAGATCTTTGCCGGCACGCCGACGGCGGTGGCCCAGGCCGGCACATCGCACAGCACGACCGCGTTGGCGCCGATCTGCGCGTGATCGCCGATCGTGATCGGGCCGATGATCTTGGCGCCTGCGCCGATGTCGACATGCCCGCCTATCTTCGGAAAACCGACCGCGTTGGCGCCCAGCGTGACCTGCTGGAAGAACAGGCAGTTCGGTCCGATCTCCGCGTCGGCGTGAATCACCACTCCGGTCGGATGCGGGAGCAAGAGACCGCCGCCGATGCGGGTGCCGAGCGGGATATCGGTCGCCGTCACCACGCTCCAGAAGCGATGCCGGAGCGTCGCGACGGCACGCATCAGTGCATGCCAAGCATGCCGCGAATGCGCGGCTCGGTCGTACGCGCGCAAACTCGCCAGCAGCGAGCGCGACGGATCCCACGCCCAGAACGCCTTGTCCTCGCGTGACCAGTCCGGCGTGTCCGAAGAACGGACGTCCTCGGCAGGTCTCATCTTGCCCGCCATCGCCATGTCGGCGCTGATCCCGGGCCCGTTCATGCCGCCGCAGTACCGAGCAGAAACTCGGCCCGCCAGTCCTGCAGCACGCGATTGGCACCATCGGATGTCGACGTCACGCTAACGCTGAGCTGGCGGCTCCCGGTTGCCAACATCAACAACGCGACAAATGCGCTGTCTCCGCCCTCGACATCGTCGAGTGAGACCTGCACCTTTGCACCGGCCTGGGCAGCGGCAATCAGCGCGGTCCGCAGCGGTGCCAGGTCGCTGCGTGTCCAGGTGCCGCTGAGCACAAGCCGAGTCCGTTCTCCCTGGCTGTCGACGCGAAGGGTCGGCGGCTTCGTACGCTCGGAAGACCTGAAGCGCAAGCGCCAAGCATGCG
The DNA here is from genome assembly GCA_039922395.1 of Caldimonas sp. Classification (GTDB taxonomy): domain Bacteria; phylum Pseudomonadota; class Gammaproteobacteria; order Burkholderiales; family Burkholderiaceae_C; genus Schlegelella_A. Next base: position 15,328 of record JBDSAB010000663.1, on the reverse strand, counting down.
GCAACACGTGTTTGCGCAACAGCGCGACGAACGCCAAGCCGTCCTTCGCATACCGGCGCCAGAGCGCAGGCTCCTCTTTGATGCGCCAGAGCCACTCGAGCCCGAGCGCCTGCATTGACCGCGGCGCTCGCGACACCGTGCCGGCCGCAAAATTCACGACCGCTCCGAGGTGGCAGATGACCGGCGCACAAATCCGATCGCGATTGCGTTCGATCCATGCTTGGCCTTTGCGGGCGCCGAGCGAAACAATCACGAACTCCGCACCACTCTGGTTAATGCGTTCGATCATGTCGTCGCTGCTCAGCGCCTCGACCGGGGCAAATGGCACCTCTTCATAGCCGACGCAGAGCAGACCGCCTCCACTCCTCTGAAGCTTGCTGCAGGCCGCCGCCGCTGCGCCGGGCGGACCGCCAAAAAAATACACCGTGACCGGCCGGCCCTCGTGGGCCAGCAGGCGATCGAACAACTCCGATCCTGCAACTCGCTCGGGAATCGGAAGCGCGAGCAGCCTGGCCACCCAGATGAGCGGCATGCCGTCGGCAAGACACAGATCACTGCGAAGGACAGACGCCCGAAACTCGGGGTCGGTCTGCGCCGACATCAGGAAATTGAGATTGGGCGTTGCAATGATGCAGCGAGTCCGCGTATGCGCAGCGCGCCGCACCTTGTCGACGGCACCCGCCATGTCGATGGCGTCGATCGGCAGACCCGCAACGCAATAGACGTCGCGTTGCAAGCCATCGTCCAATGACGGATCGCGACGCGAGCGAGTCGCGCTCGAATCCATCGCGTCAGATGGCGGCCGGTCGGTCATCCGATCATCCCGACTGGTCGTCACGCTTCGTTCGAACCCAGCGAGTCTCCCGCCGGCCGAGCAGCTTCGCATACATCGGCAGCTTGCGCAGTACGTAGATTGGGGCCGCCAGCAAGTCGCCAAGAGCGACGGCTTGGCGCCCCCAGCCGTTCCAAGCCAGGCCGACGCTGGCGACGAAGAGCGCCATCGCCGTTGCAGCAACGAAAAGCGGGAAGAGCCAATTTGCCGTTGCCAGCAGGGCGGCAGCCAACAGCACGACCACCAACGCCATCCCGAGCAAGGCCAGCGGCGGTACGCAAACGTCGAGCGCCATGGCCGCGAGATGCCATTGCCTTCGACCGATGGCGCGCCGGAGAAGCGGCAAGCCGACCGTCGCAATGACGCCAAGGTGACCGTGCTCCCAACGAGTGCGCTGAGTTTCGACGCCCTCCTCGCGGATCGGAAACGTGCTTGTCACCAAGGCCTCCGGACAGAACAGCGGCGGACTCCCCTTCACGGCAAGGTCGAGGCCAAGTTGCAGATCCTCGACGATATGTCCGGATGCCAGCGGCGCGGTCTCGATCACGCACCACGGGAAAGCCATTCCTGTACCCATCAACTGACAAGGCAAACGCAGGCGATGGGACCCCAGCGCACGAACCTGATTCTTCACGATCCAAGCGAGAGCGGCAATGCGCTGGCGCGAACTGGCGGTTGCCGGTGCATTCATCAGGTACAGCGCCTGCACAGGACGTCCGCTGTCGCTGCACCGCCAGACCAGCCTATCGAGCGCATCCGGCGCGACGAGGCAATCGGCGTCGACAATGACGACCACATCGGGCGGTAGCTGGCTGAGGTGCCGAATGCCGTGATCGAGCGCATACCCCTTGCCACGCCGCACGGGGTCGTGGCGCTCGACCACCTCGGCCCCTGCTGCGAGCGCAATCGCCGCTGTGCGGTCACTGCAGTTGTCCGCGACGACCAATATGCGATCGCCCGTATGCAGGCTTGCGCGGACCGCCGCCACGACCGGTGCCAAGCCGGCCTCTTCGTCATGGGCGGGCAGGACAACGGCGACCGACGGCCTTGGGCCTGTGCCATCACGACTCGACGCGGAATCGACGGCTTCCCGCTCGCTGTTCCTACCTCTGCCGCTGCAGGCTGCGAGGACCTGAACGGTAAGCACGCCTACCGGTACCAGGAGGAGCAAGGCTAGCGCTCCGACGACGAAGGCTACAACCGCGAGGACGGTGCTCACAGGCACTTCCTGGTGCGGAGGTCGACCGAATCAACAGGCAGGCATTCGCTTTCGAAAAATGAAAACGGAACGCGCATGGCTGTCTCAGGCTGCGCGTGGCGCGGTGAACAGCACCGCCAGTTTTGCGGCTTCGACATCGATGTCGTGACGCGCCAATGCGCGTTCTCGCGCTGCCTGCCCCATGCGCTCTAGATCGTCGGTCGACGCCTGGATGCACACCTCCAACGCGTTGGCGAGCGCGTCGACGTCGCCGGCTGGAACCAGCCAGCCGCTCTGCCCATGCGTGACCAGTTCCGGAATGCCGGCGACGAACGTCGTGATGACCGGACGGCCCAGCGCCATCGCTTCCATCAAGGCGACGGGCAATCCCTCGGCAAAGCTCGCGAGAACGAGCGCTCGTGCGTTCAGGATCTCCGCGCGTACCGCATCACCGCTGATCCAGCCGGTGATCCGGACTGAATCGCGCAGTCCGTAACGCTGGATCGCTGCCTCCACGTCTCCGCGCATCTCGCCGTCTCCGGCGAGCACCAGCTCGCAGGAATGGCCGCGTGAGACCACGCGATGGACCGCCTCGACAAGAAGCATCTGACCCTTCTGCTCGCAAAGCCGGCCGACGCAAACCAGTCGAGGAGCAGACGGCGGCGACCCGTTCTCCGCGCCCTCATGAAACGAGCGCTCGAGACCGCAGTGCACGACCTTCACCTTCGGCCACGTTGCGAATGAAGCCCAACGAAAGAGCTGGCTGCGCCCGTACGAACTGACGGCGACGACGAAGGTTGCGTGCTCGATCTTTGCGCGAAGCTTCAACGCTTCGGGACGGTCGAACTCTTCCGGGCCGTGCACCGTGAAGCTGTACGGGGGTCCACCGAGAGCTTGAACCAACAAGGCGACCTCGGCCGGGTTGGTTCCGAAGTGCGCATGCAGGTGCCTCACTTGCGCGGTCCGCAGCCACTCGACAAGCCGGCAAGCCTGTGCGAGATAGACCAGGTGGTAGGCGAGCGGCCGGTCAGCGTGCCGACCGAGGCGCAGCGCGAGACGCAGGGCCTCGAAGAAGCGAGCAGGCCGTGTGACCAGCGCGCGCAACGTCGGTGCCGCGAGCGCCAGGATGCCGTCACCCATGAGGTAGCGAGTCAGCGAGTGTTCGCGCTGGTCGGCCGGATCGATGAAGGGCCCCTCCCAACCGCGAACCGCAAAGCGCTTCACATGCAGGCCGAGTCGCTCGAGCGCCAGGATCTCGCGCCGAATGAAGCTGTGGCTCACCTTCGGATACTGATTGATCAAGTAGCCGACGATTACAGCAGAAGCACCGGGGAGCACTGACGACATCTAAATCGGCGGCAGCTGCCGTCAGCGCATGTAGTGGCGCACTGCGGCGACGATGCCGTCGGTCACCAGCGCTTCGCGCGTGCCGGCTGGCGTCCAACCAAGCATCTGACGTGTTCGCGTGTTGTCGTAGCGCGAGCGGTGTGCCCGACAGTCCCAATCGCGATAGACGGCGCGGCGCCGGTTCGGATGCGCGATCGCGTGCTTGGCTACCTCCTTCAATGCATCGAGCAGGTAGAAGCGCCAGATCGGCGTCGGCTCCTCGTGGATCGCGGAGCCGGTGGCCTTCGCGGTCTCGGCGACGTACTCGCGAGCGCTCAGGTGCGGCGCGTCGGTGAGCAGGAAGGCGTCGCCCTCAATGCCGGGCACGTCCATGCCCAGCATGAGAGCGTGCGCGACATCGTCGACGAGCACCAGCGGCAGCTTGGTCCGCCCGTCGCCCCAATACTGCACGCGGGTGTCCGAATGGAACATGCCTACACCCCAGTGGGCGGGCGGACTGCCCGCGCCGATGACGACGCCCGGGCGGAAGATGACGAGCGGCAAACCGCGCTCGCGATGCATCTTCATCAGCAGCGCTTCGCACGTCGCTTTCGATCGCGCGTAGTGGTTGCGTTCCTCGATGCGCGGATCGAGCGGCGTATTGCCGTCGATCACCTTCGAAGCATCCCCCGAGTCGTAAGAATCGATCGTTCCCGTGTAGATGAAGCGGCGCACGCCATGCCGGAGCGCCGCCTCAGCGAGCACGCGAGTCGGCTCGACGTCATTCTTGACGTAGTCGTCCCAGCGCTTGCCGGTGGCCTTGGCGAGGTGATAGACCACCTCGATGCCGTCGAGGGCTCGGTCGAGCGCGGCGGGGTCGTCGTGCGTGCCCTGCACCACATCCACGGCCAGGCCTGCAAGTTCGAGTTGCGCCGACGCGGTGCTGCGCGACAGGACACGCACCCCGACGCCTTTGGCGACCAACGCCCGGACCAGGCGCTTGCCGATGAAACCGGTACCGCCGACCACCAGAACGGTCGGCCGCGGCGGCGCCTGCGCTGCGATGGCGCTCACGGCCTCTGTCCTTGGCACGCTCGAGGCCGTCATGACCTTCGCGTCGGCGACGATGCGCTCGCACAGTCGCATGACCTCGACGCCAAAGCTGCCCTCGAGCCGCGGATCGGGGGTATCCCGATAACCGCGATAGAACGCGGCGACGCTCCGCAGGATGCTTTCCTGGAACGCGTTGCTGGTGGCCGCCTTGCGCAAGGTCCCGCCGACCGTCTTCGCAAGATTTCGCACCGACTGAACGATCAACCCGCTCGCATCACGTGTGCCGGCAAGAAACGGATCGAAAACGGCGCTGGTGCTTGCCGTCGCCTGGCGCGCATAGAAGTCGCGCTCGAAATCGAGATGGGCCGAGCCTGCATGGCAACGCAGATGAAGGCTGCGCTCGGCTTGCCCTGGCGCGACCGACAGGTTGATCGCCAGTGACGTCTCGCCTTTGCGGCCGACGGCGTTCCAGTGCCGCCAGACCCGCTGAGCCCCCGGCAGGTCGATCGGATGGGACGCCATGGCGACGAGCTCATCGGGCGGACCGAGCAGATCGACGACGAAAGCCGCCAAGTGGGGGCCGAGCTCGAAGACCAGGTTGCCTTCTTCGCGCAGCATCCAGTTGTTGTACGGGCCGAACTGCAACAGCCCGAGGGGATAGAGCCAGTTGACGGTCAGGTGATCGGGGCGCCCGAGCGTGCCGTTGTGCAGTTCTTCCCGAAGCCGCTCATAGCCCGGGAGGAACAGGAAGTTGTGGTTGACGCCAATCCGCAACCCGCGAGCCTTGGCGAGCTCGACCAGCTGCGCGCAAGCTTCGGCGCCGATGCCCATCGGCTTTTCGAGAAAGACGCTCTTGCCTGCCTCAAGCAGCCGCCGCGCCACCTCGACGTGCAGCTGCGGGGGCACCAGCACATGGACAACCTCGCAATCCGACGCGGCAAGCGCCTCGATGTCGGTGAAGACGTGCGGAATGCCGAACGTCTCAGCAGCCTCCTCGGCCCGCTCGCGCGAGATGTCGCACACAGCGTTCACCATGACGCCCGAGCAGCCGGCCAGCGCCTTGGCGTGGGCCTGAAGGATATAGCCGGCACCGAGCAGGCCGACCTTGATCGGCGTGCGGGAGCTAGATTGGGGATCAGCGACGGTCACTTGTACTCAATGATTCGAAAGCGCCCGAGCGCTTGATTCCAGAAGAAGCGCAGCAGGCCGATGCCCTCGGCCAGCTTGCCCATGACATTGAAGCCGGCATACAGGCGAGCATCGGCGGCGCTGTCGCCACGTCCACGCCGATACCGGAAGACGCGCAGGGCCAGCACCCCATACCCGGTTGCCAGCAGCAGCGCGAGGCCGCGCGTCGGTACCGCGAGCAGCAGCACGGCCGCCGGCAGCACGAGCCCCCAGGCGATAGTGCTGCGTCGTTCGCGCATGCAGTCGCGCGCCGCACTGCGTCCATTGAGGAACGAGCGCTGACCGATTGCATGGCCGGCACGCATCGCGCGTAGCCACCATTGGCCGAACCGCTCCATGCCAGCGTCGTGTGTGGCCATCGGCGCGTCGAGCTTGGTCACCGCGTGGCCCGATGCGCCGACTCGAACACCGAACTCGGAGTCTTCACCTGCGATCACTTCCTCGTTGAACCCGCCCACTGCGGTGAACACCGAGGCACGCACGAACATGATGCCGCCGAGGGCGCCGAATGTCGTGATGTCGCCAGCCGCCGATTTCCATTCGAGTGCGCACAGGCGGTTGTAGATGCTCGCCCCCGCGCGGCGCTCCTCGAGATGGCCGATGACGATGGCGCGATCGGTCGCCGCTGCCATTGCTGCAAGTGCGGCCGCGATCCAGCCCGCCGCGAGCGTGCAGTCGCCATCCAGAAACTGGACAAACTCGACGCGGGTGTTTGCGACACGCAACGCCGCAAAACCTTCATTGCGCGCGCGTGCCGCGGAAAATGGCCGCGCCGGGTCGAGCTCGACGACATGATCGATCAGACCGCGCGCGCGCGCCGCACTACCGTCCATCGAACCGGAGTCGACGTAGACGACCGGCAAGCTCAAGCCGCGCAGCGACTCGAGGCAGTCGACAAGGCGTTGACCTTCGTTGCGGCCGATGACGACGATGCCGACTGGCACCGCCTGCGCCTCATCCGGCTGCATGCGCGCGACCCGTCAGGCGCTCGATGCGTCGCCACTCTCCACGAAAAATCGCCTTCAAGTCCCCATACAAGAGGTCTCGAGCAAAGTGCAGCGGCTCTCTCTCAAGTCCCGCCCGACCGCCGAGTCGAAGCGCACGGCGCACCACCAGACTGGCCCGCCCTACCGCCCACAGCACATCGGCCGCGAGAAGTCCGAGAGCCCCATACGCCTTGACGAAGAAGCGCCGTCGGGAGGCGTACCAGTAGGCAGGACGGCGCTTCCGACCGATCGCAATGCCGGTCGATGCTCCCTCGAAGTGCGTGACACGCGCCTGCGGGACAAAGACACACTGCCAGCCCGCCTGCTTGGCGCGCAAGCAATAGTCGACCTCTTCGAAGTAGAGAAAGTAGCCCTCATCGAGCGGGCCGACCGCATCGAGAACCTCTCGGCGGATCGCCATGCAGGCGCCCGAAACCCAATCGCAGGCGTGAGCCATCGAGAGGGGGGCATTCGACACGGCATAACGGCTCAACAGCCGACTCGCCCATCCGACCTGTGCAGCACTTTCGAGTTCACCCAGCGGTGACGGCCAGCGGTGCGCAGAAGTTTCGGGCGTCCCGTCGGCGCCGACGATTCCGGCACCGGCGATTCCGCATCTCGGATGGCCCTCAAGGTAGCCGAGCAGCGTCGCCAACATGTCAGATGCGACGACCGTGTCGGGGTTCAATAGCACCACGGCTGAAAACCGATCGTCGAGAGTGTGCGCCCGGCGCAGCCCTGCATTGTTGCCATACGCAAAGCCGCCGTTCTTCGGCAGTGCCATGACTTCGGTCCAAGCACTCCAGCCATGGCCCGCGATGGCTGCACTGATGTGCTCGACCGAACCGTCACCGGAAGCGTTGTCCACGATCAACACACGACCGCCACCGAGCGCACGCACGCTCGTCGACAACGACCTCAAGCAATCGACGACGAGAGCAGCGGTGCGGTAGTTGACGATGATGACGAAGACTGCCATGTCAGGCCGCCTGGGGATTCACGGCGGCGGGTGCCGAGGCAGAGAGCAAGATCGCTTCGCGGTACGCGGCTAAGGTCTCACTGGCAACCCGTGCCGGGCTGTGCCGATCCAGCACATAGGCGCGGCCCGCACGGCCGAGAGCGGCCGCGTACTGCGGGTCGCGAAGCAGCAACTCGATCTTGTCGTGAAAGTCATCGGCGCTGCCGGACCGCGCGAGCAGCCCGGTCGACCCGTGGGCGACGATTTCGGCTTGTCCACCAGCATCGGTAGACACCAGCGGACAGCCCTGCAGCATCGCCTCGAGTGCGGTGTAGCTCTGATTCTCCCAGCGCGATGCGACGACGGTCACGAACGCCTCCGCCCTGAGCGTGTAAATCTCCTCCGGCTTCAGCTTGCCGCGGAAGCTGACGTTGGCCGCCTGTTCTGCGGGAAACAACCTTGCCCTGTAGGCTTCAAAGTGCTCCAGGGGGCCTTCCTGCGTCGGAATGCCGGCGTCCGGGCCGACGAAGATGAGGCGGAGTTCGGGGCGCGTCTTCAGCAGTTTGCGAAAGGCTTCCAATACGATGTCGGCCCCTTTGAGCTTGTCGAAGCGGCCGACGAAAAGTATCGTCTGCGCATTGCAGCCTTTGAGATCCCAGAGCGGCGCACCGGGCGGCAACGCCAGCGGATTGACCACCGCACGCTGCACCGTCGGCTTGAGGCGGTAGTGCGTCACGGTCTCTCTGAGCGTGCAGTGCGAAGGAGCGAGGATCACGGCGACCCGAGCGAGCGCCTGCCCTTCCTTGTCGATCTTGACGCGAGCGAATGGTGTCTTGCGCTCTTCCTCGACCATCGACATGAAGGCAGGACCGTGCAGCTTGACGATGGTCGGAATCCCTGTTGCGGCGGCGACATCACCGCACCACCCGAACGACTCTTCCATCTCGATGACGTCGATCGGCTGCGAACGGTGCACCGCACGAATGGCGTCAGCACAGACACTGCCCCAGTGCAACATCCAGTGTTGCGAGGCTTGACCGCCCGTTGAAGCGAGCCAAGCGCGCAAGCGACGGCGCAGCGAAGGCTTGACTTGGTACACCCCCTTCTCCGGGTGACCGAGAGTCACGCAAAAGATCGAGACGTCGTGCCCTGCACGCCTCAACTCCTCCCGCATCCAATGGACGTACGTGACGACGCCATTGGGATACTGGTCGAGCGGCCAGGCAGGCGAAAGCAGGGCGACGTGCATCTCGATCAACGAAAGGCCGGCAGTTCTCGATGGATCATTCCGCCAGCAGGCGGAATTTCGTGGGCCACCACAGGGCCGATGCATTCGGGGGCAGTTGTCCGAGACCCCACAGGTCGCGTTCGATCACGTCGAACGTCAGCGCTTCAGGGACGACGTGATGGTCGATCATCCCGTTGTCTCCGAGCCAAAGGGAAATGGTGTAACGGCCTGGCATGAGCGGCACCGTCCCCAGGTCCGCTTCGATGAAGCCCGAGTACGCGGGTGTAGAGAATTCGGGGGACGGCTGATAGCGGTTGTTGCTGTTGATGATGCGTTCGCCGACCGCCGTCTGAACCACATAGCCGAGACGCGGGACCCGGATGGGCGTATCCGTTTCGAACCGGACTCGAATCTTCAGATCGGCACCCATCGCAAGGCTCGTCGTGGGCACTTCATTGCTCATCACCGTGGCCTGCGTCATCCAGATGCGCGCGCCGCTTGGCCTCGAGAGCTGCAGACTGGCGGTCGAACCATGACTGATCGGCGCCATGTAGGCGTCGACGATCGCGCTCGAGGTGTCGACCTTGCTGACGCGCCCCTTGTCCAGAAGAATGCCCCGGGTGCAGAGGGCCCGGACCGCCGCCATGTTGTGGCTGACGAACAGCACTGTGCGGTCACCACCGGTCGAGAGTTCCTTCATCTTTCCCAGACAACGCGCCTGGAACTCGGCATCGCCGACCGCCAGCACCTCATCGACGATCAGGATCTCGGGATCGAGGTGGGCTGCGACCGCAAACGCGAGGCGGACGTACATGCCCGACGAATAGCGCTTCACCGGGGTATCAAGAAACTTCTCGATTTCCGCGAATGCGGCAATCTGATCGAACTTCGAGTCGACCTCGCGCTTGCGCATGCCGAGGATGGAGCCGTTCAAATAAATGTTCTCCCGACCGCTCAACTCCGGGTGAAAGCCGGTTCCCACTTCAAGCAGCGAGGCGACGCGGCCGCGCATGACAGCGCGTCCTTCGGTCGGTTCGACAATGCGGGAGAGCACCTTGAGCAGCGTGCTCTTGCCGGCACCGTTGCGCCCCACGATGCCGACGACTTCGCCGCGCTGGACTTCGAACGAGACGTCCTTCAGGGCCCAGAAGTCCTCCATCGACTCGTCGGTCCCTCGAAGCTGGCGAAAGCGCCGGATCGGCGCAAGTGCCATATCCGTCAGTGCCTCCCGAAAGGACTGATGGCGCTGGGTGAGATGTGCGAGTTGATAGACCTTGCTGAGGTTTTCAACGCGAATGACCGTGCTGTCCATGAATACCTGTCAGGCAACGTCCGCAAAGCGGCGTTCGGTCTTTCTGAAGTAGAAGAGCCCGTAGATCAACATAACAATCGCCGACGCCGAAGAAATGCAAAGCGTTTGCATGTTCCAAGGCTTGCCGAGAAGCGAAGAGCGAAAGGCATCGATCAGACCGGCCAACGGATTGAGGGCAAGCAACCACTGCCACTTCTCCGGAACCAGGCTGACCGGGTAAATCACCGGACTCAAATACATCCAGGCTTGGACCATGAATGGAATGACATAGCGAAAGTCACGGTAGGTGACCGACAAGGCGGCGAGCGTCAAGCCGACACCAATCGCAGCGAGCGCCACCAGCAGTACGAGCAACGGAACCAGCAGCAGGCCCCACCCGACTGGGAAGCCGTAGATCAGCATCATCGCGGCGAAGACGACAAACGACACTGCCAGATCGACGATTCCGCTCCCGACCGAAGCGGCCGGGACGAACAGGCGCGGCAGATAGATCTTGGTCAGCAACGCCTGCTGGTTGACCAAGCTCTGGCTTGCCCCACTGACGGCATTCGAGAAGAACATCCACGGCAGAAGACCGGCGTACACGAACAGGGGGTACGGGACGCCGTCGGACGGCATCTTTGCGAAATTACCGAAGATCACCGTGAAAACCAGCATCGAAAAGATAGGCTGAAGGACGGCCCACCCGACGCCAAGCACCGTCTGCTTGTAGCGCACAGCGACGTCGCGCAGGATCAGGAAGTAGAGCAACTCCCGCCCGTCCCAGAGCTCGCGCCAGTTGATGGCAATCCATCCCGGGCGCGGACGGATCACGATCTCGGGCACCTCGTCGGACACTTCCACGCGAGTTCGCGGCAACACCGCACCCTCGACGATCTTCTCTGCCATTGTCATTTTTGCGATGCAAACGGGCGCAATGGCGCCCCGAACATAGGGGCCGGTGCCGGGCTAGCTTGCGCTTGAAGCCGGGCAGCAGCGAGGCGAATGAAACTGCCAACGAGCGCAGCCACGACGAATGTCGAAGTCTCCAGAAGTGCCGTCGCGATGAAGAATAACGAGGCGATCAAAGCACCGACGAGGGTGCCTCCGAGCAGCGCGAGATCGTTGTCGATGCCACGGAGGCGGCGCGTTGCCCTGAGCCCCTTTGTGACGACGAGCAGCGCGAACGCTGCGAACACCGCCAGCGTCACGAGTCCGTAGAAGAGCGCGATGTTCGCGTAGGCGTTGACGAGGTCAATGATGCCGCCCGAACCTTGGCGCAGCGATTCCATCTGCAGGACGGCAAACGGGTTGCCGAAATAGGGATTTTGCTGAATGAGTGTCCAGGATGTTTCCGCCAGGCGCTGGCGGTATTCGACGTTCTCCTGATCGATCGTTCCGATGAAGGGCAGGCGGTCGAAAAAGTCGCTCCCGATCCCCGACACGAAAGCCACACCGACGACAAGAAACAACCCGCCGGCACCCTTGAAGAATGCCGAAGCCCCGCCGGGATGGAGCGCGAGGAACACGAAGATGCAGATCACGGCAGCCAACCATGGCGCCCGCGAGTACGACGCAATCAAGCCGGCGCTCACCCAGACGAGGACGCTCCAGCCGATCTTGCTCTGCGGCACTTGCTGCCTCAAGTACAGCCAGTACGAAAACCCGAGTGCCATCAGATAGCCGAAGTTGAGCGAGTGCCCCGCCGATACCTGCGAACGCAGAGAGTTGCCGCGCAACAAAAAGGCGCCGACGTTGGGAGCGCCCCAAACCTGGTTGATGCCTTCGTACAGCAACCAGCCCTTGAACGTCTCGAACAAGGCAATCGCTGACCATAGACCGCAGATCCACACAAAGGTGGCCAGGGTGTCGACAAGCTGGCGCCGGTTCGGCCCGATACGGCTGACCACGTAAAACACGATCAACGTGTCGAGCCCGAAAAGGAAAGCCCGCCGCATCGTGTTGGTTACTGACTCATACGGGACGAGCAAGACCACCTGCAGCGCGCCGTACGCCAGGAGAGCCCAATCCATGGTGGTCAATGCAGCCGCTCGGTCCGTGGTCCGCCGAGAAATGATGTGAAACGCCGCCGGCAGGAGAACGGTTAGGGCCAGCAGACGGTGCTGGGTCAAGTCGAAAAGCTGATTGATTCCCAGAACGGGGATCGCCAGACTGAGCGGAGGGATGACGAACACCGTTGCGGCGTAGACACCAATCGGATTGCTGTCCCTCCGTCCGGCCACGAACAGCACAGGAGCGGCAAGCAGGACATAGATCCAAAAGCTGGGCAGCAGGAAGGCTGCGACCGTCAGCAAGAGCCACACATTGCGTCGACGAACGTAATCACGCGGATCGATGAAGCGCGTGAAGATCGGCTTGGCGAGCCAAAGATAAAGGCACGCCAAGACAAAAACGACGATGAAGGGCTTGAGGTTATGCATGAGTCTTCAGACCGAGGTTCTCCTTGACTGCCATAAGGCATGCCAGTGGGCCATCGGCCTGATTTGCGATAGCCGAGACGAGCGCCTCAGCTAGCGCATCAGCCGTCGCTTCAGCGCAAAGACGTAGCGGTGGAGCGCCGGGGGCACCCACTGCTGTAGATGCTGATCGAGAAGCAAGCTGCGTGCTTGCCGCCTTGTCGACCGGTCGTCGTTCGGACGCGCCCTGTACATCGTCGACGTGCTCGGTACTTCCTTGTAGATCTCCTTGGACGCCGTGTAGTAGTACAGCGCTATCGAACGTCTGAAGACGCCCTCCGGAGTCTGCAACGGATCGGGGTGGCCGTGATACGAGTCGGCGTCGGTATTGAAGATCACGCACCGATTGAATATCGGCTGAACTTCGACACACTTGCGGGTCATTGCGCGGTCCCACAACTCCAGCTTGCCGCCCCAGTCAGGATTCCATCCTTCGTTGAGGTAGATGATGACGTTCATCCGCCGGTGCAGGTGCAACTGGTCGTTGATCCGGAAATCCGCATGAATGCCGAGCTTTCCTCCCCTGGCGGTCTCGTGGTAGCCACCGCCGAGGAAGTACGGGTCCGGGATGAGGCCCTGGATCGAGCTCAGCCCCTCGAGAAAGGCGAGCATCGGCTGCGAGTTGAAGAAGTGGAACAGCGCCCGAACCGGCGCGGTGCACTCGTTCGGCATGATCTGCCGCTTGTGATGTCCTGCGTACTCGATCTCGAACACGCGGTCCGACTTGAGGCTCTTCTGCGGAAACTGATCCAACGCGAGTCGAGCGACGTCATCCGGAAGGAAATTCTCGAGGACGATGTGCGGAAACGGCTCGGCAAAACAGTACTGACCCGCCAGCCCTTCACCTGTCTTTCGAGCAGTGTCGACGTCGAGTGCCAAGCCATCGGCCAGATCGACCGGCAGGACGGCAGGCATGCCGGCGATGCGCCGAGATGGCGCGGTGGGAGATACGCTCGTGTCGGCGGCGCCCGCCGACAAGGCAGTTGGCCGTGAGATGGCTTCAGTTTTCGCGTTCACTTTGTAGTTCCTACGGTGCCCGCGTCTGACGCGCTCTTAAAACGAGGCTCAGCAACGAGTCCAACGTGAAAAAGGCAGCCAGCGCAACGAGCATCAGAACGAATCCCGCGGCACCGTGCAGGAACCCTTGACCCGCCTCGTCGCCGAGGTGATAGGTCACAAGTACCAGAACGATGACGCGGCACATGTTCGCAATGAACGCAATGGGCAAGATCGACGCCAGCATGATGGCGTTGTGCAGCCTGCTCGGCCGCCGCATGATGTACATGAACAAGGTGCCGAGCGCCGCAAGGCTGAACATCGAGTGGAGGCCCGAGCACGCATCAGCCACCAGCAACTGATACTGGCCGATCGAGAGGATCACGCCGGCCTGAGCGATCGGATAGCCGACCGCATAAAGGATTGACACCACAATCGTCGAGATCCATTGCTTCAGCGGCCCGGTGATCGCGTCGACCAGAACGCCGGGCAGCGGGATCATGAAGACGAGATAGAAGACCGGGAACCAAGCCGCACGCAGTGCCGCAGGACCCTTCAGGAGAAGCAACGCACCCGCGATGACGAGGATCTGGGAACCCATCTCGAAGATCGAGATGCTGAACACCCGGCCGACGATGTACATGACCAGGCCGAAGCCGAAGACCGGCACGCCCAGCCACGGCGCAGGTCGTGCCGGCGCCTCCGCGATCTCGTTTCGCAGAGTCCAGAACAGCCAGACAACAACCGCCAGCACGATCGCTCCGTGCGCATGTTCGTCGGACTGCCAGATTGAGCCAGACGCCCACCAGTAGACCGGCAGGTACATGACCGCATAGCCGGCCAGCGCGATCAGCAACGCTCGAGGCGCGCTTCCTTCGAATGACAGTCGCGCAGAGGCCGGGAGGACACTGCTCACTTCACCGCCTTCTTCAAAGGCATCTCGTTCAGCACCGAACCGACCACGGCCACACCGGCACTCATGAGCCCGCGCACCATGTCGTTGAAGTCGGCCATCCGCGTCTTGTCGTTGCGGGCTACCGCAAGCGCGGCGCCGGTGCGCACGGCCATCATCGCGCCGTCTTCGCCAGCCGAAAGGGCCGGTGTGTCGATGATCACGACGTCGAAGTTGGCCTTCACCTGAATCAGGAACTCATCAAAGTTGAGTCGGTTCAGCAGCTCGAGCGGGTTCGGCGGGATCGGGCCGGCCGGCAACACGCAGAGACCCGCGAGGTCCGGAATTCGGACGATCGCTTCCTCGCGCGAGCGGCCGGAAAGCACCGTTGAGAAGCCGACCTTGTTCTCCAGGAAGAACAATTCGTGCTGGCGCGGCGATCGCAAATCGGCGTCCACCAGCAAAGTGCGTTCGCCGAGTTGCGAGAAGACGATCGCGAGGTTCGCCGCCAGATAGCTGCGGCCATCGAAGCGGCCGGCGCCGACGACAGTCAGCACCTGTCGCAACTCGGCCTTGTCGAACCATCGCAGCATCAGCTGGCTGCGGATCGCACGCAATTGCTCGACGCGCGGACTGAAGGGCTGGTATGCCGCGACGAGCTCGTCGCTCACCGGCTTTTTCTCGCCGGGAATCTTGCGTAGGTAGGCGTACGAGAACTGGCGCGACAACGCGTACTGAATGTCGGCTTCGGTCAGCAGACCGAGCTTGACGGCGGCGGCACCAAAGCGAAGGTTCTCGTCCTTCTGCAACTGAAGAACGCGTTCCGCGTCCTCGGCCGTCAGCTGACCACTTTCGATCAGGATGCCGCCCAGCGAACGCGTAGCGCGTGGCGCGCCGCCCAGC
>JBDSAB010000662.1:0-4162 GCA_039922395.1 Caldimonas sp. | reverse complement strand
AGGGCGGCATCCTGAGCCTGTTCAACATGTTCTCGGGCGGCGCGCTGTCGCGCTTCACCGTGTTCGCGCTCGGGATCATGCCGTACATCTCGGCGTCGATCATCATGCAGCTGATGACCTACGTCGTGCCGACATTGGAGGCGCTGAAGAAGGAAGGCGAGTCCGGGCGACGCAAGATTACCCAATACACGCGCTACGGCACGCTCGGTCTTGCGCTGTTCCAATCGCTCGGCATCGCGCTGGCGCTCGAAGGCTCGCCCGGCCTGGTGATTGCGCCGGGCTTCGGGTTCCGCCTGACCGCCGTGGTCAGCCTGGTCGCCGGCACGATGTTCCTGATGTGGCTCGGCGAGCAGATCACCGAGCGTGGCCTCGGCAACGGCATCTCGATCCTGATCTTCGGCGGCATTGCCGCCGGTCTGCCGGGCGCGCTCGGCCAGTTCGGCGCGCTCGTCAACCAGGGCGCGATGAGCATCGTCGCCGCGCTCTTCATCACCGTGCTCGTGGCTCTTGTGACGTTCGCGGTCGTGTTCGTCGAGCGCGGCCAGCGCAAGATTCTGGTCAATTACGCGAAGCGCCAGGTCGGCAACAAGGTGTACGGCGGCCAGTCGTCGCACCTTCCGTTGAAGCTCAACATGTCGGGCGTGATCCCGCCGATCTTCGCGTCGTCGATCATCCTGCTGCCGGCGACGGCGGTCGGCTGGTTCGCCACCGGCGACAGCATGCGCTGGCTGAAGGACGTTGCGAGCCTGCTCTCGCCCGGACAGCCGATCTACGTGATGCTGTATGCCGCGGCAATCGTGTTCTTCTGCTTCTTCTACACCGCACTCGTCTTCAACAGCCGCGAGACCGCCGACAACCTGAAGAAGAGCGGTGCCTTCATTCCGGGCATCCGCCCGGGCGACCAGACGGCTCGTCACATCGACCGGATCCTGTCGCGGCTGACCCTTGCAGGCGCGATCTACATCACCGCGGTGTGCCTGCTGCCTGAGTTCCTGGTGTTGAAGTACAACGTGCCGTTCTACTTCGGTGGGACCTCGTTGTTGATCATCGTCGTCGTGACGATGGACTTCTGGGCCCAGGTGCAGAGCTACGTGATGAGCCAGCAGTACGAGTCGCTGCTGAAGAAAGCCAATTTCAAGGCGAGCTGAGGCTCGCTTCAACAGACGGAACGAAAAGGACAACCGACGCGGGACGCATGGCGAAAGACGATGTCATTCAGATGCAGGGCGAGATTCTCGAGAATCTTCCCAATGCGACGTTCCGCGTGAAGCTTGAAAACGGGCATGTGGTTCTTGGGCACATCTCCGGCAAGATGCGGATGCACTACATCCGCATCCTGCCCGGCGACAAGGTGACGGTCGAACTGACGCCCTACGACCTGAGTCGCGCCCGCATCGTGTTCAGGGCCAAGTGAGCGCATCGAGAGGAGCAGTGAAATGAAAGTAGCAGCATCGGTCAAGAAGATGTGCCGCAATTGCAAGGTGATTCGGCGCAAGGGTGTGGTTCGCGTGATCTGCACCGACCCGCGTCACAAGCAGCGCCAGGGCTAAGCCCGCGCAACCGTACACCAGAGGAACTTCATGGCACGCATCGCCGGTATCAACATTCCGCCGCACAAGCACGCCGAGATCGGCCTGACGGCGATCTACGGCATCGGCCGCAGCACCGCGCAGAAGATCTGCGACGCAAGCGGCGTTCCGTACGACCGCAAGATCAAGGATCTGACCGACGCCGATCTTGAAAAGATTCGCGAAGAGATCGGCCGCTTCGCGATCGAGGGCGACCTGCGGCGCGAGATGTCGATCAACATCAAGCGCTTGATGGACCTCGGCTGCTACCGCGGCTTCCGGCATCGCCGCGGGCTGCCGGTTCGCGGCCAGCGCACGAAGACCAATGCGCGCACCCGCAAGGGCCCGCGCAAGTCCGGAGCGGTCGTCAAGAAGTGAGTCCGGCATCGGCGCCCCGCGCCGGTCCGGCCAAAGTGAAAGACTGAGTAAGGGTCACCATGGCTAAAGCACCTGTCAACACCGCCGCCCAGCGCGTGCGCAAGAAGGTCCGTAAGAACGTTGCGGACGGCATCGCGCACGTCCACGCGTCGTTCAACAACACCATCATCACGATCACCGATCGGCAGGGCAGCGCGTTGGCTTGGGCGTCGAGTGGCGGCCAGGGTTTCAAGGGCTCGCGCAAATCGACGCCGTTCGCGGCGCAGGTCGCGGCCGAGACCGCCGGCCGTGCCGCGCAGGACCAGGGCATCAAGAATCTCGACGTCCGCATCAAGGGCCCAGGACCGGGTCGCGAGTCGTCGGTGCGGGCGCTGGCCTCGCTCGGGATCCGCATCAATTCGATTTCCGACGTGACGCCGGTCCCGCACAACGGCTGCCGTCCGCAGAAGCGCCGTCGGATCTGAGAGGAACCGTTTTCCCTGATCGGCGCGGCCTCGAGCCAGCGCCGATTTTTCACTTGTGAGCATTGAAGACCACCGTTCGAGCGCCCCATAACAACATGCGCCGGACTCGCGCGGAGACCCTTGAAAAAGGATCTTGCCGCGTCAGATCGATCTAGAAGGAAACCACGTGGCACGTTATCTCGGCCCCAAGGCCAAACTCTCCCGCCGTGAAGGCACCGACCTGTTCCTGAAGAGCGCGCGGCGCCCGATCGGGGACAAGGCAAAGTTCGACTCGAAGCCCGGCCAGCACGGCCGTACCTCCGGCACGCGAACGTCCGACTTCGGACTGCAGCTGCGCGAGAAGCAGAAGGTCAAGCGCATGTACGGCGTGCTGGAGCGGCAGTTCCGGCGCTACTTCGCCGAGGCCGAGCGCCGCAAGGGCAATACCGGCGCGAACCTGCTGCTGCTGCTCGAATCGCGCCTCGACAACGTCGTCTATCGGATGGGCTTCGGCTCGACGCGCGCCGAAGCGCGCCAGCTGGTTTCGCACAAGTCGATCACCGTCAACGGCGAGGTCGTCAACATCGCGTCGTACCTTGTGAAGCCCGGCGACACCGTCGCAGTGCGCGAGAAGGCAAAGAAGCAGCTGCGCGTGACCGATGCCGTCAAGCTCGCCGAAGGACAGGGGCTGGCCGCGTGGGTGACGGTCGACGCGTCCAAGCTGGAAGGCGTCTTCAAGAAGGCGCCGGATCGCGACGAGTTCGGGGCCGACATCAAGGAAGCGCTGATCGTCGAACTGTATTCGCGCTGAGACGTTCAGCTCCTGCAGGTGCTCCGGCCGGTCCGGCGCACCGCGAGGGAAGCATCTCGGGGCGGCCACGTCGGGTCGAGGCATCCAAAGCCGAGTCGCTCGCGCCATCTCATCTTCCGCTGTGTTTGTCGGGCGCACAGCGGTGCTTTTCAAGCCCACCAGATCCATCAGCCTTATCGGTGTAACGAGCCGAGGGTATTGAGAGGAAAAGGATTCCATGCAAACCAGTCTGCTGAAACCCAAGGCCATCAACGTCGAACCGATGGGCGGCAACCGCGCCAAGGTGACGCTCGAGCCGTTCGAGCGCGGCTATGGCCACACGCTCGGCAATGCGCTGCGCCGCGTGCTGTTGTCATCGATGGTCGGCTACGCGCCGACCGAGGTCACGATCGCCGGCGTGCTGCACGAGTACTCGGCGATCGACGGCGTCCAGGAAGACGTCGTCCACATCATGCTGAACCTGAAGGGCGTGGTGTTCCGTCTGCACAACCGCGACGAGGTCACGCTGGTGCTCCGGAAGGAAGGCGAGGGCCCGGTCCTCGCCGGTGATATCCAGACGCCGCATGACGTCGAGATCATCAACCCCGACCACGTGATCGCGAACCTGTCGTCGGGCGGCAAGCTCGACATGCAGATCAAGGTCGAGAAGGGCCGCGGCTACGTGCCTGGCACGATGCGCCGCTACGGCGACGAGCCGACCAAGTCGATCGGCCGGATCGTGCTCGATGCATCGTTCTCGCCGGTGGCGCGCGTCAGCTACACGGTCGACAGCGCTCGCGTCGAGCAGCGCACCGACCTCGACACGCTGGTGATGGAGATCAACACCAACGGCGCGATCACGCCCGAGGAAGCGATCCGTTCGTCGGCGAAGATCCTGGTCGAGCAGCTCGCGGTGTTCGCGCAACTCGAGGGCAGCGACCTCGCCGGCATCGTTGACCGCGAGCAGCCGCGCAGCACGCAGT
>JBDSAB010000661.1:0-3062 GCA_039922395.1 Caldimonas sp. | reverse complement strand
AGGGCACGGCGGCGCGATGCCTGCCGTGCCCCGTGTCGAGCCTCCGCTCGCGCGGAATCAGAGCTTGGAGACGCGCTCCAGCTCGGTCCTGAACAGGGTCACGACCGCCGGCTCGTACGAGGCGGCGAACTTGTCGTGGACCGGCTTGACTTCGGCGCGCATGCGCGCCATCTCGGCGGGGGCGATGTCGTTGTAGACCATGCCCTTGGCCTTGAGCTCGCCGAGCGCCTTGCCGGCGGCCTCGCGGCTCGCCACGCGCTGGAAGTTCTGCGCTTCGATGGCGGCCTCCTGCAGCAGCTTCTGCTCGACCGGCGACAGCTTGTCCCAGAAGCGCCTGCTGATCTGGACCGGGTTGGTCGCGTACACGTGGTTGGTGCCGCTGACGAACTTGTTCACTTCGTAGAACTTGCTCGACAGGATCACCGAGTACGGGTTCTCCTGCCCGTCGACCGCCTTGCTTTCGAGCGCGTTGTACAGCTCGGCGAACGGCATCGGCAGCGGGTTCGCCTTGAAGGTCTTGAAGGTCTCGAGGAACACCGGGTTCGGGATCACGCGGAGCTTCAGGCCGTCGAGGTCTTCGCCCTTGGTGATCGGCCGCTTGCCGTTGGTGACGTTGCGGAAACCCAGGTCGAAGAAGCCGAGCACGACGACGCCCTTCTCCGCCAGCTTGGCGCTCAGCATCTTGCCGAGCGGGCCGTCGACCATCGCGTCGGCCTGCTGGGCGTTGCTGAACAGGAACGGGAAGTCGAACAGGCCGAACTCCTTGACGATGCCGGTCAGCGACGTCGTCGACGCCGTCAGCATCTCCTGCACGCCGCCCTGCAATGCCGATTGCTGCTGCAGCTCGTTGCCGAGCTGGCTGCTCGGAAACTCCTTCACCGTGAGCTTGCCGCCGCTCTTCGCGGCGACGATCTCGGCGAACTTCTTGACCCCCGTGCTGGTCGGGTGGTCGGTGTTGTTCAGGTGGCCGAAACGGATCGTCCGCTCCTGGATGTCCTGGGCCAGCGCCAGGCTGGCAGCGCCCCACAGCGCGAGCGTCGCGATGATCGGGATCAGCTTCGATTTCATGGGTTCTCCTGGGTATGAACAGATCGGGTCAAGAACGCACGACGCGCCAAAGGGTCTGCTCCAACGGAGGCGTCGTTCGGTGAGCTCGACCCTGCGCCGTGCGGAACAGTTCTGCCTGCCAGAACCGAATTTCAAATGGTACGGCGGCATCGAAAGGGGTCAACGGGGGTTCGCCCTGACGGCGGTGGTGCACCCGAACTCGCGGTCACGAAGCCCACGGACGGCATCGACCCACGCCATTGCTATGCTGGCGTTCGCCCCAACCCGACCGCCTCGAGGAGCTTTCATGCGTCGAACCGCCCTGTCCCTTGCGCTGAGCGCTGGCCTCGCCCTGACGGGCCTCGGCGTCTTCGCCCAACCCGCCGGCACCGTCGACCTCGCCATCACCCGCCTCGACTGCGGCACCAGCCCCGGGCCGTCCGACGTCGGGCGCTTCTCCGACGTCTTCACCCATGTCGGCCTGCAGGTGCCGATCGTCTACAGCTGCTACCTCGTGAAGCACGGCGACGACTACCTGCTGTGGGACACCGGCCAGTCGATGAGCGCGGGCGCGGTGGCACCGAAGACGACCATCGCCGACCAGCTCGCGCAGGTGAACGTCAAGCCGGAGCAGATCAAGTTCGTCGGCATCAGCCACTACCACCCGGACCACACCGGCCAGGTCGCCTCGTTCCCGCAGGCGACGCTGCTGATCGGCAAGGGCGACTGGGACGTGCTGACGAGCCCGAAGCCGCCGCCCAACGCGAACCCGGACCGCTTCACGCACTGGATCGGCGGCGCCGGCAAGATGGAGGCGCTGCCGCTCGACAAGGACGTGTTCGGCGACGGCACCGTGATCGTGCTGGCCACGCCGGGCCACACGCCGGGCCATCACAGCCTGCTCGTCAAGCTGAAGCAGATGGGGCCGGTCCTGATCAGCGGCGACCTCGCCCACTTTCACGAGAACTACGAGAGCAACGGCGTGCCGCCCTTCAACACCGGTCGCGCGGAGACGCTGGCCTCGCTCGACCGCTTCAAGAAGATCGCCGCGAACCTGAAGGCAACGGTGATCCTGCAGCACGACGGACGCGACATCCCGAAGCTGCCGGTGCTGCCGGCGTCGGCGAAGTAGTCCGAGCCGACCGGCACGCGCTCCCAGAACGCACGGTGCCCTCGCGTTAGCCTCTCGCGATGGATTCCCTCATCGCGGCCGCTGCGCGCGCCCTCGTCGCCGGCGACGCGCTCGGCGCGCTCAAGCGCGTGAGCCTGCGCGAGGATCCACCGGCGCTGGCGCTGCGCGGCATCGCGATGGCGCAGCTCGGCGAGCATCCGCGCGCGCGCGAGCTGCTGAAGCGGGCCGCGCGCGGCTTCGGTGCTCACGAGGAGCTGTCGCGGGCGCGCTGCGTGGTGGCCGAGGCCGAGGTCGCGCTGGCGATGCGCGACATCGGCGGGTCGCCGCGCCCGCTCGCCGCCGCATCGGCCGCGCTCGAAGCGCGCGCCGATCGCGCGAACGCGCTGCAAGCGCGCCTGATCGCGGTGCGCCGACTGCTGCTGCTCGGCCGCATCGACGAGGCCGGCGCGGCGCTCGCCACGCTCGATGCACGCGAGATGGCACCGTCGCTGCAGGCCGTGGCCGCGCTGGCCGCGGCCGAGGTCGCGCTGCGTTCGCTGCGCACCGCCGAGGCGCGCACGGCGCTGGCGCGCGCTGCCGAAGCCGCCGAGCGCGCGCAGGTGCCTGCGCTCCTGGCCGAAGTGGCCGAGGCGCGCGGCGCGCTTGATCAACCGGCTGCGCGCCGCCACCACGCCGACCGCGAAGAGCCGCTGCGCCTCGACGAGGTCGAAGCGCTGCTGGCGTCGGGCGCGCTCGTGCTCGATGCGTGCCGGCGCGGCCTGCGCGCCGGTGCCACGTGGCGTCCGCTGGCACGCCGGCCGGTGCTGTTCGCACTGGCGCGCGCGCTCGCCGAGGCCTGGCCCGGCGACGTCGAACGCGACGTCCTGATCGAGCGCGCGTTTCG
>JBDSAB010000660.1:0-6338 GCA_039922395.1 Caldimonas sp. | reverse complement strand
AGGGCGGCGACGGCGGCACCACCGACATCGGCTTCGGCTGCCTGTCGGGCATGTTCGAGCGCAACGACGACGTGCTCTACATCTGCTACGACAACGAGGCCTACATGAACACCGGCGTGCAGCGCAGCTCGGCGACGCCGCCGGCCGCGCGCACGGCGACGACGATGGCGGTCGGCGACCAGCCCGGCGCAGAGTTCGGCAAAGGCAAGAACCTGCCGCGGATCGCGATGGCGCACGAGATCCCGTACGTCGCGACCGCGACCGTCGCCGACCTGCGCGACCTCGAGGCCAAGGTCGAGCACGCGATGAGCCTGCACGGCGCCCGCTACCTGCACATCCTCGTCCCCTGCCCGCTCGGCTGGGGCTCGGCCAGCCAGGACACCATCAAGCTGGCGCGGCTCGCCCGCGAGACCGGCATCTTCCCGGTGTTCGAGGCCGAGCACGGCGAGGTGACGCAGGTGACGAAGATCCGCCGCCGCCTGCCGGTCGAGGAGTACCTGCGGCCGCAACGGCGTTTCGCGCACCTGTTCGGGTCGAAGGGGCATCCGGACATGCTGGCGCGCATCCAGGCCGACGCCGATCGCAACATCCTGCGCTACGGCCTGCTCGACGAAGAGGTCGCCGCATGACTCCTCTGACCTTGCAACCAGGGCGGCCAGAGCGCGCCGGGCGGGAGTTTCCATGACGATGCAGAAGCCGTTCGCGATCACGCTCGACCCCGGCTCGTCGCTCGCCAACAAGACCGGCTCGTGGCGCACCGAGCGCCCGATCTACGTCGACCGCCTGCCGCCCTGCAATGCGCAGTGCCCGGCCGGCGAAGACATCCAGGGCTGGCTGTTCCATGCCGAGAGCGGCGACTACGAAGCCGCCTGGCATCACCTGACGCGCGACAACCCGTTCCCGGCGATCATGGGGCGGGTCTGCTACCACTCGTGCGAAGGCGTCTGCAACCGCGGAAAGATCGATTCGCCGGTCGGCATCAACTCGGTCGAGCGCTTTCTCGGCGACGAGGCACTGAAGCAGAACTGGCGCTTCGCGGTGCCTGCCGAGTCCTCGGGCAAGCACGTGCTGATCGTCGGTGCCGGGCCGTCCGGCATGTCGGCGGCGTATCACCTGCGCCGGCTCGGGCACGCGGTGACCGTCATCGAGGCCGGGCCGCGGATGGGCGGCATGATGCGCTTCGGCATCCCCAAGTACCGGCTGCCGCGCGACGTGCTCGACGCCGAGATGCAGCGCATCGTCGAGATGGGCGTCACCGTGAAGCTCGGCGTCAAGGTCACCGATCTCGGGGCCACGATGAGCGAAGGGGGCTACGACGCGACCTTTCTCGCGGTCGGCGCGCACATCGCGAAGCGCGCATTCATTCCGGCGAAGGACTCGTCGCGCATCCTCGATGCGGTCGCCGTGCTGCGCTCGATGGAGGGCGAGACGCCGCCGCTGCTCGGCCGCCGCGTCGTCGTCTACGGCGGCGGCAACACCGCGATCGACGTCGCGCGCACCGCCAAGCGGCTCGGCGCGACCGAGGCGATCATCGTCTACCGCCGCACCCGCGAGCGCATGCCGGCGCACGACTTCGAGGTCGAGGAGGCGCTCGAGGAAGGCGTGATGGTCAAGTGGCTGTCGACCATCACCCAGGCCGGCGACGGCGCGCTGACGATCGAGAAGATGGCGCTCGACGACAAGGGCAATCCGCAGCCGACCGGCGTCTTCGAGACCCTCGAGGCCGATTCGCTGGTGCTCGCCCTCGGTCAGGACGTCGATCTCGGCCTGCTCGACGGCGTGGCGGGCCTGGCGGTCGACGGCGGTGTCGTGAAGGTCGACCCGGCGACGATGATGACCGGCCGTGCAGGCCTCTTCGCCGGCGGCGACATGGTGCCGGCCGAGCGCAATGTGACGATCGCGATCGGCCACGGCAAGAAGGCGGCGCGCCACATCGACGCCTGGCTGCGCGGCCTGCGGATCGAGCCGGCGCCGAAGCACGCGCCCGCCACGTTCGAGCGCCTCAACACCTGGTACTACAGCGACGCACCGAAGACCGTGCGCCCGCAGCTCGACCTCGCGCGCCGCACCAGCAGCTTCGACGAGGTGCAGGGCGGCCTCAACGAGGACAACGCACTGTTCGAGGCGCGCCGCTGCCTGAGCTGCGGGAACTGCTTCGAATGCGACAACTGCTACGGCGTCTGCCCCGACAACGCCGTCATCAAGCTCGGGCCCGGCAAGGGCTTCGAGTTCAACTACGACTACTGCAAGGGCTGCGGTGTCTGCGTCGCCGAGTGCCCGAGCGGCGCGATCGAGATGATCCCGGAAGACGTCTGAGGTCTCTACGGTCTAGGCGCCGTCACCGTCGAGGATCTGCTGCAGGCCGACCGGATCGGCGATCTGGATCTGGCGCTGGCGCACGAACAGCAGGCCGCTCGCCTGGAACTTCGAGAACGTGCGGCTGACGGTCTCGAGCTTCAGGCCGAGGAAGCTGCCGATCTCCTCACGGCTCATGCGCAGCAACATCGACGACGCCGAGAAGCCGCGCGAGTCGAGCCGGTGCATCAGGTTCAGCAGGAAGGCGGCGAGGCGCTCTTCCGCATGCATGCTGCCGAGCTGGAGCATCACGCCGTGATCGGTCGCGATCTCGCGACTCATGACCCTGTGGACCTGGCGCTGCAGCGACGGCACCTCCTGGCTGAGCCGCTCGAGCTCGGCGAACGGAATGACGCACACCTGGGAGTCCTCGAGCGCGATCGCGTCGACCTCGTAGCGGCCGGTGTCGATGCCGCTCAGGCCGAGCAGCTCGCCGCCCATCTGGAAGCCGGTCACCTGTTGGCGGCCCTGGGTCGACGTGATGACGCTCTTGAAGAAGCCGGTCCAGACCGCGAACAGCGCGTCGAACCGGTCGCCGACCCGAAACAATGCGTCACCGCGCGCCACCTTGCGGCGCGCCGCCACCAGCCGCTTGGCGATGTGCTCGAGCTCGTCGCGGGTCAGCCCGACCGGCAGGCAGATCTCGCGCAGGTTGCAATGCGAGCAGCGTACCGCGCAGGACGGCGTGTGAAGCGGGCGGAACACCGTCGAGTCCATGCAAGACCTTGCTGCGAGGGGACGGGGAGAGTCTAGTCGTGGCCCCGCCTATCGTTTGCCCTAGTGCCGCGCCCGAGTCCACGATGCGCCGCGCCCGAGCGTGATCTGCATCAAGGCGATCACGCCGGTGCGGCCTAGAGTGGCCGCTCCGTCCGGCGATCCACGCTCGAAGCGCCGTCGCGTGCCGTTCGGAAACGGTCAGAAAGGACGCCGATGCTGCCCCCTCCCTATCGCGAGCTGCACCACGAGCTCGCCACCTTCATTCCGGCCGCGCGCCTCGTCACCGATCCGCTGCGTCTGCTCGCCTGGGGCACCGACGCCAGCTTCTATCGCCTGGTGCCGAAGCTCGTCGTCGTCGTCGAGGACGAAGCCGAGGTCCGCCGCCTGCTCGCCTGCTGTGCCCGCCTGCACACGCCGGTCACGTTCCGCGCTGCCGGCACGAGCCTGTCGGGGCAGGCCATCAGCGACTCGGTCCTGGTGATGCTCGGCGACGGCTGGCGCCACGTCGCGGTCGCCGCCGACGCCCGCTCGATCACGCTGCAACCCGGCGTGATCGGCGCCGTCGCGAATCGACGCCTGGCGCCGTTCGGTCGCAAGATCGGCCCGGACCCGGCGTCGATCGACGCCGCGATGATCGGCGGCATCGCCGCCAACAACGCCAGCGGCATGTGCTGCGGCACCGCGCAGAACAGCTACCACACGCTCGGCGGCATGCGCATCGTGCTCGCCGACGGCACCGTGCTCGACACCCGGGATCCGGCGAGCCGCAGCGACTTCGCGCGGCAGCGACCCGAACTGGCCGAGGGCCTCGCCGAGCTGGCCCGGACAACACAGGCCGACTCGACCCTCGCCACGCGCATCCGCCACAAGTTCCGGCTCAAGAACACCACCGGCTACAGCCTGAACGCGCTGATCGAGTTCAGCGATCCGGTCGACATCCTGGCGCACCTGATGATCGGCTCGGAGGGCACGCTCGGCTTCATCAGCGAGATCACCTACCTGACGGTCGAGGAGCACGCCCACAAGGCGAGCGCGCTGATCCTGTTCGACCACCTCGAGACCGCGTGCAGCGCGGTGACCCGGCTGAAGCAGACGCCGGTCTCGGCAGTCGAGCTGCTCGATCGCGCGTCGCTGCGCTCGGTG
Source organism: Caldimonas sp. (assembly GCA_039922395.1). Taxonomy (GTDB): domain Bacteria; phylum Pseudomonadota; class Gammaproteobacteria; order Burkholderiales; family Burkholderiaceae_C; genus Schlegelella_A. Next base: position 2,123 of record JBDSAB010000660.1, on the reverse strand, counting down.
CAGGACAAGCCCGGCATGCCGGCGTCGCTGCGCGAGCTGCCGCCGGACGGCGCCGCGCTGCTGGTCGAGACCCGCGCTGAAACGGCGGCCGCGCTCGGCCTGAAGATCGAGGCGATCACGACGCGGCTGGCCGCCATCCGGCTCGCCGCGCCGTTGCGCTTCGCGACCGACGCGGCCGAGGCGGCGGCGCTGTGGAGCGTGCGCAAGGGCATGTTCCCGGCGGTCGGCGCGGTGCGCCCGACCGGCACCACCGTGATCATCGAGGACGTCGCCTTCCCGATCGAGCGCCTCGCCGAAGCGACGCTCGATCTGCAACGGCTGCTGCAGCGCCACGGCTACACCGAGGCGATCATCTTCGGCCACGCGCTCGAGGGCAACCTGCACTTCGTCTTCACGCAGGACTTCGGCAGCGCGCCCGAGGTCGAGCGCTACCGCCGCTTCATGGACGAGATGTGCGCGATGGTCGTGCACACGTATGACGGATCGCTGAAGGCCGAGCACGGCACCGGCCGCAACGTCGCGCCGTTCGTCGAGATGGAATGGGGCACGCAGGCGTTGGCGGCGATGCGGCGGATCAAGGCGCTGCTCGATCCGCAGGGCCTGCTGAACCCCGGCGTGATCCTGAACGACGATCCGCAATCCCATCTGAAGAACCTGAAGCCGCTCCCTGCCGCCGATCCGCTCGTCGACAAGTGCATCGAATGCGGCTTCTGCGAGCCGAAGTGCCCGTCGCGCGGACTGACCCTGTCGCCGCGCCAGCGCATCGTCGGCTGGCGCGAGATCGCACGGCTCGATGGCGTCGGCGACGAGCCCGAGCGGGCGGCCGACATGAAGCAGCTCTACGACTACCACGGCATCGAGACCTGCGCGGCATGCGGCCTGTGCGCGACCGCGTGCCCGGTCGGGATCGAGACCGGGCTCTTGATCAAGGCGCTGCGCGGGCGCCGGGCGAGCCCGCTGGCCAAGCAGGTCGCCGGCGTTGCCGCGCGCCAGTACGCGGGTCTCACGGCCGGGGTCCGGCTCGGCCTCGGCGCCGCCGATCTGCTGCACGGCCTGGTCGGCACCACCGTCATGCAGGGCACGCTCGACGGCCTGCGCAAGGCGTCCGGCGGCCTTCTGCCGAAGTGGTCGCCGGCGCTCGCGCGCCCCGTGAATTTCGTGCCGAAGCCGAGGCCGGCGTCCGGCCGCGAACGCATCGTCTACTTTCCGAGCTGCGCCGCCCGCAACATGGGCGCGCAGCGCGGGCACGAAGGCGTCGAGCTGCTGCCGGTTGTCGCCGAGCGGCTGTTCGAACGCGCCGGCTTCGAGGTGACTTATCCGGGCGGACTCGCCGGCCTGTGCTGCGGCCAGCCGTTCGAGAGCAAGGGCCTCGTCGCTGCGGCCGACCTGAAGTCGGCCGAGCTCGAGGGCGCCCTGCGCGACGCCAGCGAGGACGGACGCTGGCCGATCGTGTTCGACACCAGCCCGTGCAGCTATCGGATGAAGAAATTCCTGGCCGGCCGGCTGGCGATCGAGGACAGCATCGACTTCGTCCACGACACGGTCCTCGGGCGCGTGACCGTCACGCCGCAGGCCGAGCCGATCGCCGTGCACCCGGTGTGCAGCGTGCGCAAGATGGGCAGCGTCGACAAGCTGATGGCGGTCGCCCGCCACTGCAGCGACCGCGTCGTCACCGCCGACGAGGTGCAGTGCTGCGGGTTCGCCGGCGAGCGCGGGTTCATCCGGCCGGAGCTCAACGAGCATGCGCTGCGCCACCTGAAGGCGGCGCTGCCGGCGGATTGCGCGATCGGCTATTCGAGCAGCCGCACCTGCGAGATCGGGCTCTCGGAACAAGCCGGCTTCCCGTACCAGTCGATCCTGTATCTCGTCGAACGCCGTTCGGTCGGGGCGACGCCGGCCGCGCGGCCGATGGCGGCGACGACGGCGCCGGCGATTCAGGACACCGCTGCGGCGGCGCTCGCCGAGACCGCCGTCGGGGCGGACGACAGTGTCGTCCGCATCGCGTCGGCGACCAGCTCGGCGATGTCGCGCGACTGAACGGCTCCGTCGTGCTGGAGCGCATTCAAGCCGTCGCCGACCATCACGGCGCAGTAGGGACAGGCGGTCGCGATCGTGCGCGGCGA
>JBDSAB010000659.1:0-2697 GCA_039922395.1 Caldimonas sp. | reverse complement strand
GAGCCTGATCCGTGTTCGCCGGACTCGCCGACTTCGGCAACGCCTGGCTCGGGTTCATGAACCCGACCTCGATCGCGCTCGGCCTCGGCGGCGCGCTGCTCGGCATCATCGTCGGCATCCTGCCGGGACTCTCGGCGACGCTCGTCATCGCGCTGCTGACGACGATCACGATCAAGCTGCCCGCGAACAACGCGATCCTCGTTCTGATCTGCTCGTACGTCGGCGCGCTGTACGGCGGCTCGCGCACCGCCATCCTGCTCAACATCCCGGGCACCGCCGCCAATGCGGCGTCGTGCGCCGACGGCTATGCGCTGGCGCAGCGCGGCGAGGCCGGCCGCGCGATCGGCATCGCCACCTCGGGCGCCTTCACCGGAACGCTGTTCGGCGTCCTCTGCCTGGCGGCGTTCACACCCTCGCTCGCCGAGGTCGCGCTCGCCTTCGGCGCGTTCGAGTTCTTCTGGCTGGCCCTCTTCGGCGTCGCCCTGTCGGGATCGATCGTCGGCGACGATCCGATCAAGGGCTGGCTGATGGGCGCGCTCGGCCTCCTCGTCGCCCAGGTCGGCCAGGAAGGCCTCTACGCCTACGACCGCTTCACCTTCGGCTGGGACCAGCTCGCGGGCGGCATCGCCCTGATCCCGGCGCTGGTCGGCGCCTTCGGCCTGGCGGAAGTGCTGACCGCGCTCGCCGACCCGGTCGAGAAGAAGTTCGTCGAGGTCAAGGACTCGGTGCTGCCACGCTTTCGCGAGGTCTTCCAGTACTGGCGCACCGTCATCCGCTCGGGCGTGATCGGCGTGCTCACGGGGCTCTTGCCCGGCGTCGGCGAGGACTCGGGCGCGTGGATGTCGTACGCCGCCGCCAAGGCCGTGAGCAAGGAGAAGCACCTCTTCGGCAAGGGCTCGATCGACGGCCTGATGGCCGCAGAGACCGGCGACATGGCGTCGATCCCCGGCCACATCATCCCGTGCCTGGCGCTCGGAATTCCGGGCTCGGCGCCGTCGGCGGTGCTGATGGCGGCGATGATCATCCACGGCATCCAGCCCGGGCCGATGATGATGATCTCGCACCCGCACTTCGTCTACGAAGTGGTGGCGATGACGTCGCTGGCGACGATCACGATCCTCATCTTCGGCCTCTTCCTGGTGAAGCCGCTGCTCGTCATCCTGAAGATCCGGCGCACGGTGCTGATGCCGATCATCTTTCTGCTCTGCACCGTCGGCGCGTTCGCGACGGCGTCGCGCCTGTTCGATGTCTACGCAATGCTGGTCATCGGCATCGGCGCCTTCTTCCTGCGGCGCCGCGGCTACCAGATGGCGCCGTTCGTGCTGGGTCTCGTCCTCGGGCCGCTGCTCGACAAGAGCCTGCGGCGCGGCCTCGTGCTGTCAGACGGCAGCCTCGCCCCGTTCTTCACGCGGCCGATCTCGCTCGCCTTCGCGGTCGTCACGATCTTCACGTTGCTGCTCTACATTCCGGCGTTCAAGGTGGCGGTCCGCCGCGTGACCGGCGGCATGGCGAGCGGGCTGCGCGCCTTGAAGCCACGACGAACCTGACCCGACGAACCGATGAAGATTTCCCTCTGCAACGAAGTGCTGGCCGAGCTCAGTCTCGAGCGCCAATGCGAGGTCGCCGCCACGCTCGGCTACGACGGCCTCGAGATCGCTCCGTTCACGCTCGCCGAAGCGCCGGAACGCATCACGAGCGCCGAAGCGACGCGCATCCGGCGCACGATCGAGAGCTTCGGGCTGCAGGTGACCGGTCTGCACTGGCTGCTCGTCAAGCCGGCCGGCCTGTCGCTGACGAGCCCCGACGCGGCACTTCGGGAGCGCACGTTGGACGTGATGCGACGGCTGACCGCGCTGTGCGCCGAGCTCGGCGGCTCGGTCCTGGTCCATGGGTCGCCGAAGCAGCGCCAAGTTGCGCCAGGCGATGCACCCGAGGTCGCGCTGCAGCGTCTGCAGGATGCGCTGAGCGCGATCGCGGAAGTCGCCGGCGCGCACGGCGTCACCTACTGCATCGAGCCGCTGTCGCCGCGCGAGACCACCCTCGTCAACACGATCGCCGCGGCAGCCGAGATCGTGCAGGCCATCGACCATCCGCATCTGCGCACGATGATCGATTGCAGCGCGGCCGGCTCCACCGAAGCGATGCCGGTCGCCGACCTGATCGATCTCTGGCTGCCGACGGGACTGATCGCGCACATCCAGGTCAACGACCCGAACCGGCGCGCGCCCGGCCAGGGCGAAATGCGCTTCGCGCCGATCCTGGCCGCGCTCGAGCGCAACCGCTACCCCGGCGTCGTCAGCGTCGAACCGTTCGACTACGTGCCCGACGGCGTCGGCTCGGCGGCGTTCGCGATCGCGTACCTGCGCGGCGTGCGTGAAGCGCTCGGCGCGTCGACGGTCTGACTCCGCATCGACGCGCATCGCAACCGCCCCGCGTCGCACCACAACCTCACCTACCCAGACACCACGATGGCCACTCGAACTCTCGGCTTGATCATGCACGGCGTGACCGGGCGCATGGGCATGAACCAGCACCTGATCCGCTCGATCGTCGCGATCCGCCAGCAGGGTGGCGTCACGCTGTCGAACGGCGACCGGGTGATGCCCGACCCGATCCTGATCGGCCGCAACGCCGAGAAGATCGAGGCGCTCGCGAAGGCCCACGGCATCGCACGCTGGGGCACGCGGCTCGACGAGG
>JBDSAB010000658.1:0-2867 GCA_039922395.1 Caldimonas sp. | reverse complement strand
CGAAGCGCCGGATGCCGGCCTCGATCGCCGCGATCGTGTTGACCGCGCCCATCGCGCGCGTGTTGTGGAAGTGCGCGGTGAACTGCAGTGCCGGCTGGCGCGCGATCGCTTCGGCGCACAGCGCCTGCACCTGCGTCGGGTAGGCCATGCCGGTGGTGTCGCACAGCGTGATGCCCTGGACTTCGAGCGCCGCGAAGCGGTCAATCCAGCCCAGCACCGTCTCGACCGGCACCTCGCCCTCCATCGGGCAGCCGAACACGCACGACAGCGACACGTTGACCGGGACCGCGGCGGCCTTCGCGACCGCGATCACCTCGGCGAGCTGCGCGAACGACTGCTCGCGCGTCATCCGCAGGTTGGTCAGGTTGTGCGTCTCGCTGCACGACATCACGAGGTTGAATTCGTCGACACGCGCTTCGAGCGCACGCTCGGCGCCGCGCCGATTCGGGATCAGCGCGGTGTAGACGACGCCCGGCTCGCGGCGGATCCGCTGCATCACCGCCTCGCCGTCGGCGAGCGCGGGAATGGCCTTCGGCGAGGTGAACGAGGTGACCTCGATCTTCGCGTAGCCGAGGCCGCTCAGGCGGTCGATCAGCGCGACCTTGTCGTCGGTCGGAATGAAGCGGCCTTCCATCTGGAAGCCGTCGCGGGTGGCGACCTCGTTCAGGTAGAGGCGGGTCCGGTTGCCGGGTTGCACGGTGGGGTCTCCTGGTTCGAAGTTCAGGACTGGCGCGCGGGCCAGCCGGCGCCGCGTTCGAGGTCGGCGTCGTGCTGCCCGAGGTTCGGCGCGGCATGCGCGATCCGTCCCGGCGTGGCGCTGAGCTTCGGAACGACCCCCGGCACCTTCAGCATGCGGCCGTCCGATGTGGGCGACTCGACGATCATTTCGCGCGCCAGGTACTGCGGGTCGTTGACGATGTCGGCGACGGTGTAGACGCGGCCCGCCGGGACGCTCGTCGCGTCGAGCGTCGCGAGCACCTCGTCGCGCGTGCGCTGGCGCGTCCACTCGGCGATCGCGGCATCGATCTCCTCGACGCGCTTCACGCGGCCGTCGTTGTGGGCGAGCGCCGGATCGTTCTCCAGGTCGGGCCGGCCGATCGCCTTCATCAGGCGCCTGAAGATGCTGTCGCCGTTGCCGGCGACGAGCACGTACTGGCCGTCGTTGCACGGGTAGGCATTGGTCGGCGCGATGCCGGGCAGGGCGCTGCCGGCCGCACCGCGCACCGCGCCGAAGGCGTCGTACTCGGGGACCAGGCTTTCCATCACGTTGAAGACCGACTCGTACAGCGCGACGTCGACGACCTGGCCCTGGCCGCCGTTGACCTCGCGGTGGCGCAGCGCGGTCAGCACGCCGATCACGCCGTGCAGCGCGGCGAGCGTGTCGCCGATCGAGACGCCGACGCGCACCGGCACCCGCCCCGGCTCGCCGGTGAGGTGGCGCAGGCCGCCCATTGCCTCGCCGAGCACGCCGAAGCCGGGCTTGTCGCGGTACGGGCCGGTCTGGCCGTAGCCCGAGATGCGCAGCATGATCAGCTTCGGGTTGGCCGCATGCAGCGCCTCCCAGCCGAGGCCCCAGCCTTCCAGCGTGCCCGGCTTGAAGTTCTCGATCAGCACGTCGGCCTCGGCGGCGAGCGCGCGCACCGCCTGCTGTCCCTCGGCGCTGCGCAAGTCGAGGCAGACCGAGCGCTTGTTGCGCGACTGCACCTGCCACCAGACCGAGGTGCCGTCGCGCAGCATCCGCCACTTGCGCAGCGGATCGCCGACCCCGGCCGATTCGATCTTGATGACGTCGGCGCCGAACTCGGCGAGCGTCTTGCCCGCGAACGGACCGGCGATCAGCTGGCCGAGCTCCAGCACCTTGAGACCTTGGAGGGCTTCCATGAGGCACCCGTTTGCTTCGATGTCCGAACTCTAGGAGCGAAACGCCGGGCGCGGAATTGCCATCCGGCGATGCGGCCTTCGCGATCGGCGAATGCGCGCGTTGCCGGTCCTTGGACTGTTCACCCTCGATGCGCATGAACAGACCCTAGACTCGGCCGCATGAATCCGGCGCGCGTCGACTTCGTGACCCTGCGTCTGTTCTGCGCCGTCGCGCAGACCGGTAGCATCACGAAGGGCGCATCGCGCTGCCATCTCGCGCTGTCGGCCGCGAGCCGCCGCCTGACCGATTTCGAGGAGGCCGTCGGCTCGACCCTGCTCGAGCGGACCGCGCAGGGCGTGCGCCTCACGCCGGCCGGCCACGTCGCGCTGCAGCACGCGATGCGGCTGTCGCAGGGGTTCGACCTGTTCGGCGGCGAGCTCGCCGAATACGCGCAGGGCTATCGCGGCCACGTGCGGCTCTGGGCCAACATGTCGGCGCTCACGGTGTTCCTGCCGGATGTGCTGGGACGCTTCATGGTCGCGCATCCCGACATCAAGGTCGAGATCGAGGAACAGCTGAGCGGCGCCATCGCGCGCGCGCTGATCGACGGTGTCGCCGACATCGGCGTCTTCGCCGACGGCACGCCGGTCGATGGCCTGAACGTGCGCCTGTTCCAGACCGATGAGCTGGTGCTGATCTGCGCCGCCGACCATGCGCTGGCGGACCGCGATTCGGTGTCCTACCGCGACGCGCTCGCGCATCCGTTCGTCGGCCTCAACCGCGGCAGCTCGCTGTTCGTGCTGATCACCGACCAGGCGCAGGCGGTCGGGCTGCCGCTGCGTCTGCGCGTGCAGGTGTCGAGCTTCGGGGCGATGTGCCGGATGGTCGGTGCGGGCCTCGGCCTCGGTGTGCTGCCGCGTGCCGCCTGCGCACCGCTGCTCGAGGCCTATGCGTTGAAGGCGCTGAAGCTCGAGGAGCCGTGGGCCGAGCGGCGCCTTCTGGCCGG
>JBDSAB010000657.1:0-5996 GCA_039922395.1 Caldimonas sp. | reverse complement strand
ACCCGAGCGGCGGCGTCGGCTCGGAACGATCGGTCGGCGCGATCAGCGCGGCGCCGCTCGGCAACGCCGCGGTGCTGCCGATCAGCTGGATGTACATGCGCATGATGGGCGCGGCCGGACTGCGCGCGGCAACCGAGACGGCGATCCTCAGCGCCAACTACATCGCCGCGCGCCTGGCCGATCACTACGAGCTGCACTTCAGCGGCAACGTCGCCGGCCTCAAGGGCGGCGGCGTCGCCCACGAATGCATCCTCGACCTGCGGCCGCTGAAGGAATCGACCGGCGGCGAGAGCGGCACGCAAGGCATCGGCGCCGAGGACGTCGCCAAGCGCCTGATCGACTACGGCTTTCACGCGCCCACGCTCAGCTTTCCGGTCGCCGGCACGCTGATGGTCGAGCCGACCGAGAGCGAATCGCTCGACGAGCTCGATCGCTTCTGCGACGCGATGATCGCGATCCGCGCCGAGGTCGCGCAGATCGAGGCAGGCGCCTGGCCGCAGGACGACAACCCGCTGAAGGCCGCGCCGCACACTGCGGCGGCGCTGCTGAAGGCCGAGTGGCCGCATGCCTACTCGCGCGAGGTCGCGGCCTATCCGTTACCGTCGCTGCGTGCGCAGAAGTACTGGTCGCCGGTCGGTCGCGTCGACAACGTCTGGGGCGACCGCAACCTGTTCTGCTCGTGTCCGCCGGTTAGCGACTACGCGGGCAGCTAGTCGGAGACGAGTCGATCTCAGCGCCGCACCACGGCGCTGCAACGGTGTTCGTGGAACAAGTTATGCATGCCGCGCAGGGCACCTAGTGCTGCGCGGAGATCGCCCCATGCTGGACACCACGACCCTGAAGTTCTCCCACGTGAAGGAGGGTCAGACGCCCTGGCGCAGCGACGGGCTGCGCGACTTCTTCCTGTACCGCGACCTCGGGGTCGAGCAGGCGACGGCCGGCCGCGTGATCGCGCAGCTCGTGAAGGCCAACATGGCACCAGAGAAGGGCACCGGCTGGCACCGGCATGAAGCGGAGTTCCACATCGTCTTCATGACAAAGGGTTGGGCGCGCTTCATGTACGGCGATGTCGAGACGCTGGTCGAGGCCGGCGACTGCGTGCACCAGCGGCCCGGCATCGTCCACTACCTGTTCGACTACTCGCCGGACATGGAGTACCTCGAGGTCGTCGGCCCGGCCGACTTCAAGTCGATCGACGCGCCTGCGCCGTGCGAAGTGCCGGCGGCCAAGAGCTGGTGACGGTGCACTGAGCGCCGTTGCGCCACGCGGCGAGACGGCGCTCAGAAGTCCATGTCGAGCTCATCGATGTCGTCCGGCTCGAGCTGGGCCGCCGCCCGCCACTCCTTCATCTCCGGCATCGACATGATCTGGCTGCAATAGAGCAGGCTGATCCGGTCGAGCTTCACGTGGTAGGTCTGGAAGCGCGTCGCGACCGGCGCGTACATCGCATCGGCCATGCAGCGCTGCTTGCCGAACAGGTACGGCCCGCCGTACTGCTCGATGCACTCGTTCCAGATCTTCGTGATGCGGTCGATGTCGGCGAGCGCGCGGGTCCACACCTTGTGGCCCGGGAAGTCGCCCTTCAGGTTCATCGGCAGCGCCGAGCGCAGGCTGCTGAAGCCGGAGTGCATCTCGCCGCAGATGGCGCGGCAGTGCGCACGCGCGGCGCGATCCTTCGGCAGCAGTCCGCTCTCCGGCCGAATCTCGGCGAGGTATTCGCCGATGGCGAGCGTGTCCCACACCTTGATGCCATCGTGCGTCAGGCAGGGGACGCGAATGCTCGGCGAGAGCAGCAGGATTTCCTGGCGCGCGTCGGCGTCGTCCGGACCGACGATCACCTCGTCGAACGCGAGCCCGGAGAAGCGCGTCATCAGCCAGCCGCGCAGCGACCACGACGAATAGTTCTTGCTGCTGAGGGTCAGCGCCGCCGCTGACTTCACGGCGGCGCGGGCGCGGCCGGTCGGCTCGGATGCGGGGGTCGACTTGGCGGCGCGCGTCTTCGGCTTCGACGGGGTGGCGACTGGCGACATGGGAAGGCCTCCGGCTCGACAGGGTCGTCGACGGCCGGTCGACGACCGACCCGGCATGCGACGCCTGCAGAGAAGCGCTCGGACCCAGTGCAAGGGATGTGCCAGTGGCCCGTGTCAGCAGCGCTGGCCCGCAAGTTGCAGCAGGCACCGGACATACCGCCGGAGTCCTTCTTGATGTACCAGGCCTACCAGGCGCATGCCGATCTGATGTGGCCGTTGCGCACCGCCGCCCGGCTGTCGCTGCCGATGCTGATGGATCCGGCCTACGGCGCTGCCGGCCACTCGACGAGGCGGCAAGTCGCCGCCGCGTGCCGCGTCCTCGAGCTCGGCGAGGTCACTCACAAGCGGCCACCGTGGAACATCGCGAGCGTGGTCGTCGAGGGCCGCACCTTGCCGGTCGTCGAAGAGCAAACCTGGGTCACGCCTTTCGCGACGCTGCGCCGATTCCGAAAGGACGTCGGGACGCCGCAGCCACGCGTTCTCGTCGTCGCACCGATGTCGGGCCACTTCGCGACCCTGCTGCGCGACACCGTGCGCACGATGCTCGTCGACCATGACGTCTACGTGACCGACTGGCACAACGTGCGCGACGTGCCGCTGCTGGCCGGCCGCTTCGGACTCGACGAGTACACCCACCACCTGATGGACTTCCTCGCCGCGATGGGCCCGGGCGCGCACGTCGTCGCGATCTGCCAGCCGAGCGTCTCGGCACTGGCGGCGGTCGCGCTGATGTCCGAGGACCGCCATCCCGCGACGCCGCTCAGCCTGACGTTGATGGCCGGCCCGATCGACTGCCGCATCAACCCGACCGAGGTCAATCGGCTCGCGACCGCGAAGCCGATCGAATGGTTCGAGAAGAACCTGATCAGCACCGTGCCGTTTCGGCATGCGGGTCGCGGGCGTCGCGTCTATCCGGGCTTCGTGCAGCTGTCGGCCTTCATGAGCATGAACCGCGAGCGCCACGTCAACGCGTTCCGCGACTACTACGCACACCTTGTCGCCGACGAGTCCGAGCAGGCCGAGGTCACGCGCATGTTCTACGAGGAGTACATGGCGGTCTCCGACCTGTCGGCCGACTTCTACCTCGAGACGGTCCGGTGCGTGTTCCAGGACTACTCGCTGCCGCAGGGCGAGCTGACGGTGCGCGGCCGGCGCGTCGACCTGGCGGCGATCCGGCGCACCGCGCTGCTGACGATCGAAGGCGAGCGCGACGACATCTGCTCGGTCGGCCAGACATTGGCGGCGCAGGACCTCTGCACCGGGCTGCGGCCTTACCTGCGCAACCACTACGTGCAGGCCGGTGTCGGCCACTACGGCGTCTTCAGCGGCAAGCGCTGGCAGAACCACATTTACCCGATCGTGCGCGACGTGATTCACGTCTCGCAGTGACCCGCGGAGCGCTACTCCTTCGAGGCCGGCATCCGGGTGCCGAGCGACCCGCCGATGAACCCGGTCGCGCTGGGCGCGGCCGACTCGGGTGACGCCGGTACCGCACCACCCTTGCGCTCGCGCACCAGGTACGAATAAAGCACCGGCACGACGATCAAGGTCAGCAGGGTCGAGGTGATGACGCCGCCGATGATCGCGCGCCCCATCGAGGCCTGCAGCTCGCCGCCCTCCTCGAGCGCGAGGGCGAGCGGCAGCATGCCGAAGATCATCGCCGCGGTCGTCATGATGATCGGCCGCATCCGCACCAGCCCCGCCTGCAGCAGCGCCTCGGGGATCGACAGGCCGGCCTTGCGGCCGTGGTTGGCGAAGTCGACCAGCAGGATCGCGTTCTTCGTGACGAGACCCATCAGCATCACGAGGCCGATCCTCGAGAACAGGTTCAGGGTCGAGCGCGTCACCAGCAGCGCCAGCATCACGCCGATCAGCGCGAGCGGCAACGACGCCATGATCGCGAGCGGCTGCAGGAAGCTGCCGAACTGCGACGCCAGCACGATGTAGATGAAGACGACGGCGGCGCCGAGCGCCAGCAGCACGCCCTGGAAGGCCTCCTGCTGTTCACGCGTCTGGCCGCCGACGTCGAAGCGGTAGCCGGGCGGCAGCTCGGTCGCCTTGACGATCTTCTGCACATCGGCGCCGACGTCGCCGCTCGGCCGGCCCGGGGTGCCGGCGTAGACCGCCTGGCGCCGCTGCAGATCCTGCCGCTTGATGACGACCGGGTTGGTCACCGGCACGATGTCGGCGACCCGCGACAGCGCGATCGGCGTGCCATCCCTCGCATAGGCGACCGGCAAGTCGTCGAGCTGGGCGATGTTCTCGCGCGCCCCTTGCGGCAGGCGCAGCTCGACGTCGACCTGCTCGCCGTCGGGCGAAGTCCAGAAAGTGGCGACGTCGCCGTTGACGAACGTGCGCAGGCTGGCGGCGAGCTGCGTCGTCGTCAGGCCGAGCTCGCGTGCGGCGTCGGGCTTCAGGCGCACGGCGTAGGCCGGCAGGCCGGGTTTCACCGACGTCGTCAGGTCGGCGATGCCGGGCACCTTGGCGATCTTGTCGCGCAGGCGCAGCACCTCGGTCTCGAGCACCGCCGGCTCGGGGCCCAGCAGGGCGACGTAGATCGGCTGGTTGCCCAGCGTCACCTCGATGCCGGGAATCGGCTTCAGGCCCTGCCGGATCGCCGTCTCGACCTCGCGCTGGCTGCGCTTCCGCTCGCCGGGCTTGACGAGCTGGATCGACAGCTGCGCCGAGTTGCGGCTGCCGTTGCCGGTGTCGCCCACCGTCGCCGACACCATCCGCACCTCGGGAAGCTTTCTCACCACCTCTTCGACCTGCAGCAGCTTGTCGCTGCCGCGTAGCAGGCTGGTGCCGACCGGCAGGCCGACGTTGAGCTGGATGTAGCTGTTGTCGGACTCCGGAATGAACTCGGTGCCGACGAAGAAGATCGCCAAAACGAGGGCGAGCACGAAGCTGCCGAATCCGGCGAGCAGCACGATTACGCGCGGCGACACGAAGCGCAGGTAGCGGCGCTCCGAGAATATCCAGCGGATCAGCCGCTCGTAGACCTGGTGGAGCACGTCGAGCATGCGGTCGGTGCCGCGCATCAGGTGGCCGAGCACGGGCACGCGGAGCAAGCGGTTGGTGGGCGGGTCGCGCCATACGCTGGACAGCATCGGGTCGAGCGTGAAGCTCACGAACAGCGACACCAGCACGGCGACGGCGACGGTGACGCCGAACGGAAAGAAGAACTTGCCGATGATCCCCTTCATGAACGCCACCGGCACGAAAACCGCGCAGATCGCGAAGGTGGTCGCCATCACCGCCAGGCCGATCTCCTCGGTGCCCTCGCGCGCCGCCGTATGGTAGTCCTTGCCCATGTGGACGTGGCGGACGATGTTCTCGCGCACGACGATGGCGTCGTCGATCAGGAGGCCGATGCAGAGCGACAGCGCCATCATCGTCATGAAGTTCAGCGTGAAGCCGAACAGGTAGACGGCGATGAAGGCCGAGATCACCGAGATCGGAAGCGTGAGGCCGGTGATGACGGTGCTGCGCCAGCTGTGCAGGAACAGGAAGACGATGGCGATGGTCAGCAGCGCGCCTTCGATCAGCGTGTGCTTGACGCCGTCGAGCGAGCGCGCGACCCAGTCGCTGTCGGCATACACCAGGCGCAGCTCGACGCCGGGTGGCAGCGTCTTCCTCAGCTCGTCGGCGGCGCCCTTGATCGCCGCGCCGGTGTCGACGATGTTGGCGTCCTGCTGCTTGTAGACCTGGAACGAGATCGCCGGCACGCCGTCGACGCGCGAGATCGAATCCGCCTCGCGCTCGCGCTCGACCAGTGTGCCGAGGTCGGCCAGGCGGATCACCTGGCCGGCGCGGCTGGCGACGACGACGTCGGCAAAGGCCTTGGCGTCCTTCACCTTGCCTTCGACGCGCACGATCGCGTCTTCCATTTTGCCGCTGAGCAGACCGACCGGCATGTCGGCGTTGGCGCGCTGCAGCGCCGCCGAGACGTCGGCCGGCGTCAGC
>JBDSAB010000656.1:0-15748 GCA_039922395.1 Caldimonas sp. | reverse complement strand
CGGTCGCGGCATGGCGTCCGAAGAAGAAGGCCTTCGGCACCTCGCGCTGGTGGGATCCGACCCAGCAGCCGTCGACCGAGAAGTCGGGTGCGGTTCCGTCGCGGTTGGACTCGATCCGCAGCGAGTCGGAAGATCTGCGTGCGCAATTGCCGCCGCGGGTGGCATCGGTGATATCGACATCCCGAATCGACGAGCTGACCCGTCCCCCGCTAGGTGGGCTCGAAGGGGTCGCGGTGGTACCGACTGAGAAGAACTTGCCGGCCGCCGATACCTTGCCCGCAGCGCTCGCCGTGTCGATGACGACGGCCTCTGCCGCCTCTTCGATGGAAGCACTGATCGATCTCGAGCAGGAAGCCGAGTTCTTCGCCGTCATCGGCCAAGATGAGGCAGCCCTCGCCTTGCTGTCGAAGCACATTCAGCGCGAAGGCTCCGTCAGCCCATTGCCGTTCCTGAAGCTGTTCGAGATCCATCGGCGCCGCGGCGACATGGCCGCGCACGCTGCGGTCGGGGAAGCCTTCCGTGCTCGATTCTCGACCTCGCCGCCGACCTGGGAGCTCAGCGGTGGTGGGCGGTCGCTGGATGCATATCCTTCGACCTTGGCCGCTCTGCAATCGCTGTGGGCGTCGCCCCGTGAGGTGATGCCAGCACTCGAGGCTTGGCTCTTCCGACGGGAACCGACCGCCGAGACGCTCGACCTTGCCGCTTACCGCGACCTGCTGTTCCTCTACGCCGTCGCGCGCGATCGGGCCGACAACGGCAGCGATTCCGACAACGAGCTCGACCTGGTGCTGCCGTTCGACGATGCGCCGATCGACGTGCACCTGCCCATCGGGTCACCGACGCCGCAGATTGAAAAAGTCGAGCCGCGTATCAGCCGATCGGCGCCGCTCGACTTCGACATCTCCGTGTCGGCGTCGCTCGACGAGTCAGAGCTGCGCCAGCCGGTCTAGCGCGAGCGCCAGCGTCTCGTCCTTCTTCGCGAAGCAGAAGCGTGCGATGCGCTGATCGAAGCCGTCGGCGTAGAACGCTGCGAGCGGGATCGCCGCAACGCCTTTCTCGACAGTCAGCCAGCGGCAGAAATTCTCTTCAGGAAGATCGCTGACGGCGGAATAGTCGACGCACTGGAAGTAAGTGCCCTGGCTCGGCAGCATCCGGAAGCGGGTTCGTTCAAGACCGGCCCTGAACAGATCGCGCTTGCGCTGGTAGAAGGCGTGCAGTCCCAGATGGTGCGCGGGATCTGCCATGAACGCCGCCAAGCCGTGCTGCATCGGCGTGTTGACGGTGAAGACGTTGAACTGATGCACCTTGCGGAACTCGGCCGTCATTGCGGCGGGCGCAGCCGCGTAGCCGACCTTCCAGCCGGTTACGTGATACGTCTTGCCGAAGCTCGAGATGACGATGCTCCGCTCGGCGAGATCTGCAAAACGCGACACGCTCTGATGCGCCGCGCCGTCGAACACCATGTGCTCATAGACCTCGTCGCTGATCACGATCACGTCGGTGGGCTGTAGCAGGCGCGCGAGCTGCTCCATCTCGGCCTTCGTCCAGACCGTGGCGCTCGGGTTGTGCGGCGAATTGATGACGATCGCGCGCGTGCGCGGGTTCAGGCTGCGCGCGATGCGTTCGAAGTCGGGCCGGAAGGTGCCGGCGGTCAGCGGCACGTGGACGGCGACGCCGCCTGCCAGCACGATGTTCGGCTCGTAGCTGTCGTAGCACGGATCGAGGACGATGACTTCGTCGCCCGGATGGACGACCGCGAGGATCGCCGACAGGATCGCTTGCGTCGCGCCCGCGGTGATCGTGATCTCGCTCGTCGGGTCGTAACGATGGCCATAAAGCGACTCGATCTTCGCGGCGACGGCCTCGCGCAGCGCGGGCACACCGGCCATCGGCGGATATTGGTTCAGCCCTTGCCGCATCGCCTTGGCGACGGCCTCGACCAGTGCCGGATCGCAATCGAAGTCGGGGAAGCCCTGGCCGAGATTGACAGCGCCGTGCTCGGTCGCCAGCGCCGACATCACGGTGAAGATCGTCGTGCCGACGTGCGGCAGGCGACTCTCGATCGGGGGCGTCTGGGTCTTGGGTTCGGCCGTCGTGTGGCTCATGGTGAAAAAGTCAGTTGATCAAAGCTGGTAGTCGTCGGCGGGGCCGGTCATCGCGCGCGCGACCAGCGCGCGCGTCAGCCGTTCCGAGGTCGTCTCGGCGAAGGCATAGACAAAGTTGCGCAGATAGGCGCCGCGCTTGAAGGCGATGCGCGTCACGTTCTGCCCGAAAAGATGGCCGACCGGGCGCCAGACCAATTCGCCGCCGGCCGGCTCGTCGCGCGCGGCCATTTCAGCAACGATCCCGATGCCGAGTCCGAGCTTGACGTAGGTCTTGATGACGTCGGCGTCGATCGCCTCGAGCACGATGTCCGGCTTCAGGTGGCGTGCGGCGAACGCTTGGTCGACGCGCGTGCGACCGCTGAACGACGGGTGGTACGACACCAGCGGGTAGATCGCCAAGTCTTCGAGGGAAAGTCGCTCCAAGGCAGTCAGGGGGTGGCCGGACGGCATCACGACCGCGTGATGCCATTCATAGCAGGGCAGCGTGACGAGCTCGTCGAAACCGGTCAGCGACTCGGTCGCCAGGCCGATCTCCGCGACCTCCTCGAGCACCATCCTTGCAACCTGCTGCGGCGAGCCCTGGTGCAGGCTGATCGTGACCTTGGGAAACTTCTTGCGGAACTGGCGGATCGGTTCAGGCAGGAAGTAGCGCGCCTGGCTGTGCGTGGTGGCGATCGACAGCGTACCGGCATCCTGCTGCGAAAACTCTTCGCCGATGCGCTTCAGGTTGCCCACCTCGCGCATGATCGTCTCGATCGACTTGAGCACCTGCCGCCCCGGCTCGGTGACCCGGCGCAGGCGCTTGCCATGGCGCGCGAAGATGTCGACGCCGAGCTCGGCCTCGAGCTCGAGAATCGCTTTCGACACGCCGGGCTGCGACGTGAACAGGGCCTTGGCGGTCTCGGTCAGATTCAGCTCGCGGCGAACGGCTTCCTGGACGAACCGGAACTGGTGAAGGTTCATGCTGGGCGGCAGGCTCCGCGGACCAAGGATCGAATCGATTGTTGCATCGGCATCGTCAACTGACCCCGTCGGGGGCGCCGTCGCACAGCGCCAGCGCGGCCCGTGCCATCGCCTCGACGACCTCGTCGACCTCGCCGATCGCCGAATGCAGCCGGAACTTCACGCGCGGATGGCGCAACGCGAAGCGGTCCAACAGTCCGGGGAGGTCCTTGCGCACGTGGCCGCCCGCGCCCAGGAACAATGGCACCACGTGGACGCTATCGCAGCCGGCGCCGATCAGCTGCTCGGCCGCCTCGGCGAGGGAGGGTGTCATGAACTCGAGGAAGCCGAGCGCGACCGGTGTCGACGGCGCCGCACTGCGGACACGCTCGGTGACCGCCTCGAACGGCCGAGCCCAGTTCGCGTCGCGCGCGCCGTGCGCGAAGAGCAGCAGGCCGCGCGTCACCGGTAGCGCACCAACCAACTGAACGCCGCGAACGACATCAGCATGTAGAGGGCGCTTGGCGCCGCCGCCACCATCCACGGTGTCCAGTTGCGCAGCAGGCCCAGGTGGCCGGCCACGTTGTTGAGCAGCACGAAGCTGATACCGAGCATGATGCCGCCGAACACCTTCAGGCTGATCCCCCCGCCGCGCGCGCTCAGGTACGCGAACGGCAGCGCGAGGCCGATCATGACAAGGCAGGCGAATGGGTAGAGCGCCCGTTTCCAGAACTGGATCTGCTGGCTCTGCGCCGCCTGTTCGTTGTCGGCGAGATGGCCGATGTAGCGATACAGGTCGACCGTCGACATGGTGCTGGTCGGCAGCACCGCCGCGGCCACGACGGCGGCCGACAACGTGCTCGGCCAGATGTATTCGGCGAGCGCTTCTTCGGGGGCGCGCGAGCCGGCGGGACCGTCGATCCAGCGCGTGATGCGGACGTCCTTGAGGCTCCACACGGAGTCCTTGCCGACCCGTGCGCTGCCGGCCGAGATCCGACGCAGCAGTCGACCTTCGCCGTCGAACTCGAACACGCGGACGTCCTGCAGCGCCGACCCGCCTTTCGCGGAACCGACGTTCACCGAGTAGTTGCGCTCGCCATCCTTCGTGGTCGCATGGTCCTTGAGCCAGGCGCCGGAGCGTCCCAGCTTGACGGAGCCGCGCCGAAGCGCCTGAAGCTCGCTCGCCAGCCGCTCGCTCTGCGGGGCGACGTAGTCGCCGACGAGGTAGGTCAATACGGCGAACATCAAGCCGAGGATGGTGAGCAGACTGAGCGCCCGCCACGGCCCGAGCCCGCCGGTGCGCAGGATCGTGTACTGCGACGTCTGGGCCAGCCGCGCCAACGCGTAGATCGCACCGATCAGCACGGCGATCGGGACCAGTTCGTAGAAGTGGCCGGGGACCAGCAGCAGAGAGAACGCGGCCGCATTCAGAACCGTGTAGCCACGCGAGCCGACATTGCCGAGCTCGTCGACGAAGTCGATGAAGAAAAAGAGCGACAGGAAGGCCACCGCGACGAAGGCGACCGACGAGACGATGTCGGCATAGAACAGCCGGCGGACCGTTCGCATGGCGTGTCAGGCCGCCGCGGCGCCGGCCGGCGCGCCGCGGATCGACCACGATGGCCGGCTGTTGGTGTGATCGCGCCACCACAGCAGCGCCAGTGCCAGCAGGAAGGCGCCGCCGTGGGCCACCACCAGCGCGGTTCCCATGCTGGCCTTGCCGCTGCCGACCCACGCCTGCGTCAGGTTGATGACGTTGTAGTAGACGACGAAACTGAGCAGTGCGAAGAGCAGATTCCAGTTGCTCGGATGGCGTGGATTCGAAACCGAAAGTCCGATGCCCAGCAGCACGAGATTCGCGCCCCCGAGCAGGAGGCCGAGCCGCCAGACCAGTTCGCCCTGATTCGGCGCCGTCGGCGTGCGCACCAGGTCGAGGGTCGGTCGCGCCTTCGGCGGCAGGTCGCTGCTGCGCGACAGGATGCGCTCGCCGGCGAGCGCGCGGTAGCTTTCGAAGCGCGAGAGGCCTTTCTCACCGGTCTTCAGGTTCTCCTCGTTGCGCTGGCCGCGCTCGAGGACGAGGTAGCGCCCGTCGTCCTCGACCTCGATCCGCCCGCTGCGCGCTGACGTGACCGATTCGGAGGTCGTCTCCGTCGCGACGATGAACACGTTGCGGCCGGTCTGGCCGTCGTCCGAATTGCGCTCGATGAAAAAGACGCGCTTGCCATCGTTCGAGGTCTGGAACTGACCCGGCGCGACCCGCGACAGGTCGGATCGGCGCTCGAAGCGATCCCGCAGTTCGACGCCGCGCTCGTTCTCCCATGGCCAGACGACAAGTGCCAGCAGGCCGACCACGACGAGGACCGGCGCGCTCACACCGAGCACCGGTCGTACGAAGCGCGAGAGCCCGATTCCACTCGAGAACCAGACCGCCATCTCGCTGTCGCGGTACATCCGTCCAAGGGTCGCGACCACGGCGATGAAAAGAGACAGCGACAGGATCAGAGGCAGGTAGCCGAGCGCGACATAGCCGAGCAGCAGAGCGACGTCCTGCGGCGCGATCCGGCCGACCGCAGCCTGGCCCAGCGTACGGATCAGCATGATCGTCAGCACGACGGTCAGGATGACCACCACCGTGGCGCCGAAGTTGCGCGCCAGGTCTCGACGCAAAGTGATATCGAATAACATCGCCGGCTTGTCTACAGGACCGAAGATTATGGACTTTCGACACCAGATCACGACCCCTGGCGCGCTCTCTGGAGCGACCGTCGATGCGCTCGTGCTGCTGGTGGTCGGCGAAGCGCTCGACCCGTCGCTCGACCCTGCGTTCTCCGGCCCGCTGGCCGATGCGATCGAGCATGGCGACCTGAAGTTGAAGAAGGGAAAGGCCCTCTATCTGCATCGGCCGAACGGCGTTCGCGCGGCGCGTGTGGCGGTGGCTGTGGCCGAAGACGGCTCTCCGAAATCGTTGAAGGCCGCTGCAGTTCAAGCCATCGGATTGGTCAAGGGCAGCGGCGCGCGCCACCTGGGCATCGCTGTCGTCGGTACCGCGGCGCTGGGCGCGACCGAGGCCGAGGCGCTGGTCGCCTGTGCCAGCGATGCCGTCTACACCTATCGGCACACCAAGCCGAGCGCGCCGCCGGCGTCAGCGCTCAAAGTCGTCACCGTGTTCTGCAGCAAGGCCGACGCCAAGGCGGTCCAGCAGGGTGTCCGGCAGGGCCAGGCCATCGCGGCCGGTGTCGCACTCGCCCGCGAGTACGCAAATCGGCCGGCGAACCACTGCACCCCGAGCGTGCTCGCAGCACAAGCCAAGAAGCTCGGCAAGGACTTCGATCTGAAGGTCGAGGTGCTCGACCGAAAGGCGGTCGAGAAGATCGGCATGGGTTCGTTCCTGGCCGTGGCGCAGGGCTCCGAGGAGCCGCTGCGCTTCATCGTCGCACGCTACGACGGCGCGCCGAAGAGCCAGGCGCCGGTGGTCCTGGTCGGCAAGGGCATCACGTTCGACACCGGCGGCATCTCGATCAAGCCGGCCGGCGACATGGACGAGATGAAGTTCGACATGGGCGGTGCGGCCAGCGTGCTCGGCACGCTGCGCGCGATCGCCGAACTCAAGCCGGCGCTGAACCTCGTCTGCTTGATCCCCGCATGCGAGAACATGCCGAGCGGCCGCGCCGTCAAGCCCGGCGACGTTGTCACCAGTTTGTCGGGGCAGACGATCGAAATCCTCAACACCGACGCCGAGGGCCGCTTGATCCTGTGCGATGCGCTGACCTACGCTGAACGATTCAAGCCGGCGGTCGTGGTCGACATCGCGACACTGACCGGCGCCTGCGTGATCGCGCTCGGTCACCATCATTCCGGCCTGTTCACGCCGGACGATCGGGTCGCCCAGCAGATGCTCGACGCCAGCCGGGCCGCCCTCGACCCGTGCTGGCGCATGCCGCTCGACGAGGAATACGACGAGGCGCTGAAGAGCAACTTCGCCGACATGGGCAACGTCGGGGGCCGGGCCGGCGGCGCGATCACCGCGGCGATGTTCCTGCGTCGATTCACCGCGAAGTTCCCGTGGGCGCACCTCGATATCGCCGGCACCGCGTGGCGGTCCGGGGCGGCGAAGGGGTCGACCGGACGGCCGGTCGGCCTGCTGACGCACTTCGTGCTCGCTCAGGCGGCTTGAGCGGGTTCGGTGACCGAGATCACCTTCCACTTCAACGTGCGCGACCGCACCGCCTACGCCTGTCGCCTGCTGCGCAAGGCGAGCCGGCGACAGGCGCGCATCGCGGTGACGGGCGACGACGAAACGCTCTCGAACCTCGACAAGGAACTGTGGGCATTCGATGCGGCCGAGTTCATTCCCCACGTGCGGGTGCGGGCGGGGCAGGGATTGGCGGCAAGGATTCGATCGACTCCTATCTGGCTGGTCGACGCGCCGACCGGCACCGATGGCCATGACGTACTCGTCAACCTGGGCACGGCGACGCCGGTCGGATTCGAGAGCTACGCCAGGCTGATCGAAATCGTCTCGACTTCCGACGAGGATCGCAGCGCGGCGCGCCTGCGCTGGCGTCACTACGCGCATCGCGGTTACCCGATCGCCCGACACGAGGCCTCTGAATGACACTGGCACGAAGTGGCCCCCCGGACAGCGTGCCGACCCTCACCGAGGTGATCGAGTGGCCGCACGCGGAGTTGTTGCCACCCGGTGGACCGCCCGTCGATGAGCCGCCCGGAGGACCGACGCCCGAGCCGGTGCGCGACCCCGGCGATCCTCTGCCGGAGCAGGACCCCCCGGTCGATGTGCCTCCCGCGCAGGAGCCGCCCGTGGTGCCCGACGGCGAACCTCCACCTGCGCCGATTCGTGCTGCGAACGAACCTGCCATTGCAGCGATGGGGCCCTTGGCGCAAGCGAATCCCGTGGACGAGCGGCAGCTCAGGGAAGACATCCTCATCGATCTGCAGCGGCAGATCGACGCGGTCATCGAGTACCGCATGCGCGAGGTTCTGACGCCGATCCTGACCCGGGCGACCGATTCGATCGTGCGCGATGCGCGGGCCGAGCTGTCACGTTCATTGCGGACCTGGGTCGATCAATCGGTGGCCCAGGAGTTGCGACGTCAACGCGGGCCGTGACGCCGCCGTTAAGCGGTCGATCCCGATGGAAGCAATAGGCCATTTCGGGTATCGTGTCGCGCCTTGACAGGCGGAAGTTCCGCCTGAATCCTATTTCAACCGGAGGTATCTGCATGCAAATCAAATTGAACCTGATCGTCGCCGCGACGGTTTTCGCGTTCGCGAACGTTGCGTCGGCACAGGACATGGTCGTCAAGATCGGCCACGTCGGTCCCACGAGCGGCGGCATCGCGCACCTCGGCAAGGACAACGAGAACGGCGCGCGCATGGCGATCGACGAGCTCAACGCCAAGGGCGTGACAATCGGTGGCAAGAAGGCCAAGTTCGAACTCCTTGCTGAAGACGACGCCGGCGATCCGAAGCAAGGCACCGCCGTTGCGAACAAACTGGTCGACGCCAAGGTCAACGGCGTGATCGGTCACCTGAATTCGGGTACCTCGATCCCCGCCTCGAAGGTCTACAGCGACGCGGGCATCCCGCAGATCTCGCCGTCGGCCACCAACCCGAAGTACACGCGTCAGGGCTTCAAGACGACGTTCCGCGTCGTCGCCGATGACGTGCACCTCGGTGGCACGCTCGGCCGCTACGCCGTGAAGGAACTGAAGGGCAAGTCGATCGTGACGATCGACGATCGCACCGCTTACGGGCAGGGCGTCGCCGACGAATTCGCGAAGGCCGTCAAGGCATCCGGCGGCGCGATCGCCGATGCCCAGTTCACCACCGACAAGGCAACCGACTTCACCGCCATCCTGACCGCGGTCAAGGCGAAGAAGCCGGACATCGTCTTCTACGGTGGCATGGACGCCGTGGCCGGCCCGATGATCCGCCAGATGAAGCAGCTCGGCATCACCGCCAAGTTCATGGGCGGCGACGGCATCTGCTCGGGCGAACTGCCGAAGCTGGCTGCCGGCGCGATGGCGGACGGACAGGTCGTTTGCGCCGAAGCGGGTGGTGTCGAGGGAACGCAGAAGGTCGGCATGGACAAGTTCCGCGATGACTTCAAGAAGAAGTTCAACGCCGACGTCCAGATCTATGCTCCGTACGTCTACGACGCCGTCAACGTGATGGTCGCCGCAATGGTGAAAGCCAACTCGGCCGATCCGAAGGTCTACCTGCCGGTCCTCGCCAAGACGGACGGCTACAAGGGTGTCACCGGCAACATCTCGTTCGACGACAAGGGCGACGTGAAGAACGGTGCCCTGACGCTGTACACCTACAAGGGCGATAAGCGCGAGCAGATGGCGGTTGTCCGCTGAACTTCCTTCGCGGAGAACGAAAAAGGGCGCTGACGGCGCCCTTTTTTCTTGTCTCGCAGTGCAGCGTGCGTCGCCAAGCCATCGGCAACGCAATGAGGTTTGCCTAACCTCGAGTATCCCGGTCGGGGACCGACGACGAGCGGAGGCCCCTCGCCGCTGCTCGGAAGTGATAGCCAATGAAGAAAAGGCCGGCGACGATGCCGCCAATGATCCCGAAGGCAATTGCCAAGGTCCAGACGAGGACGCCGTCTCGGACGCTCAGCGCAGGGACAGCGGGCGGCAGATCCTTCAGCACAGGTGGCCTCTCGTGCAACGCAGGCCGAGTATCTGCGACGGCGTCGCGACGCAAAGGGATCACTTACCCTTGATCGAACCGACCGTGACTTCGGTTTCGGCGTCCGGCTCGATCCTCGGTCCGGTAGGGGGCTACTAAGCGATCGAGAGGGTGGCAACCAGTCCCAGAACGAAGCCGACCATGAGCCACCTGAAACGGTATTCGGCGACGGCCCATGGACTCGGAGGCGGAAGTCTCATTGCGAGTGTCGAAGCGGGCGCTAGCCCGACAGCAGCGATTGGGCGCCGTTTTGCTCGCTTTCCCAATCCCGCGGGTTGGGGGAAAAGGGTCCCGGCGGGAGGGCGTCGTTCCTATTGGAGCCGGAAGTCGGCGCCCAGCCTATCGGCAGGCGGTTGGGGGCACTTTTTATGCCCCCACCGGTTCCCCATCACGTCTCGACAGTACTTTTGTCCGAAATCCAGCATGTGAATCCCGCGCAATCTTAGTGGGCGAGCTGAGAAAGGGGGCGAGCATGGAACTCTGCTGCGCACCCTGGCGCCGTCGGGCAGCGTCGGCTCGGCACTGGAGGCGCTGTCCGGCAGGCCACGCCGATTTCGCCTCGCCGGGCTGATCCTCGCGATGCAAGCGCCCGCGCTCCCCTCCATTTTCGAGAGGCTCCAAGGATTGGCCGGCCGTCCCATTGTGGTACCTCAAGCCGCGCGATTCGGTTTCAGAAAGCTGTCGTTCATCGGCGAGCAGCGGGCCGAAGCTTGACCTCGCGCGTGACCGTGCTTCGACTGACATCAGGCCCGCTTCCGACAGACTCTGGCGAACGGCTTCGCACGAATAGCCGTGCGAGTGCAGGCGGGCGATTTCAGTTGCGAAGGCGAGTGCCTTGCGGCTTGATCGACCCGGTGGTCGCTTAGGTATCAGTGCCACGCGGATGCTCCGATTTCGTTGCCGAAATCTTAGATTTGCGCGTCACGTTTGCCCATCCCCTCCCAAGTCCAAGGACGTCCATCGTCCAACTATTTTTTTAGCCGTCGCCGGTTCGCTTTTGCGTCACTTCTGCGTCACTTCTGCTTCGGTTATAGGTCGCTAGAAGGATTTCGCTTGCAGGATGGGCTGCGCGCCAGCGAATGGCTGCCGAAGCGCGCTACGCCATTGCTTTAGAGAGGGCTTCTACAAATTCCGGCACCGCCGTGAACAGATCGGCCTCGAGCCCGTAGTCGGCCACGCTGAAGATCGGCGCCTCGGGGTCCTTGTTGATGGCAACGATCACCTTGGAGTCCTTCATGCCGGCCAGGTGCTGGATCGCTCCGCTGATGCCGCAGGCCACGTAGAGCTGCGGCGCGACGATCTTACCGGTCTGGCCGACCTGCCAGTCGTTGGGTGCATAGCCCGCATCCACCGCGGCGCGGCTAGCGCCGAGCGCCGCACCGAGCTTGTCGGCCAGCGGCGTCAGTACCTCGTTGAACTTGTCGCTGGAGCCGAGCCCTCGGCCACCCGAGACGATGATCTTTGCCGCCGTCAGCTCGGGCCGGTCATTCTTAGCGATTTCACTGCCGACGAAGGTACTCTTGCCGGAGTCGGCCACCGCCGCGATCGACTCGACCGCGGCGCTGCCACCCGTGGCTGCCGCCGGGTCGAAGCCGGTCGTGCGCACCGTGATCACCTTGATCGGGTCGAGGCTCTGCACCGTGGCAATCGCGTTGCCGGCATAGATCGGGCGCTCGAAGGTATCGAGGCCATGGACCTTGGTGATGTCGCTGAGCTGTGCCACGTCGAGTTTGGCGGCCACGCGCGGTGCAACGTTCTTGCCGTGCGCGGTGGCCGGGAAGAGGATGTGGCTGTAGTTGCCGGCGAGCGCGAGCACCTGGGCGGCGACGTTCTCGGCCAGTTGCTCGGCGAGTTGCGGCGCGTCGGCGTGCAGCACCTTGGCCACGCCTTGGACTCCGGCGGCGGCCTGGGCCGCGGCCCGGGAGTTGTGGCCAGCCACCAGAAGGTGGACCTCGCCGCAGCACTGCATGGCCGCCGTGACGGTGTTCAAGGTCGCGCCCTTGAGCGTGCCGTGATCGTGTTCGGCGACCACCAGAATGTTCGTGTGAGCCGTCATGATCAGATCACCTTGGCTTCGTTCTTGAGCTTGGCCACGAGCGTTGCCACGTCGGGCACCTTGATGCCGGCCGAGCGCTTGGGCGGCTCGCTGACCTTCAAGGTCTTGATGCGCGGCGTGACGTCGACGCCGAGCGCATCGGGCTTGGTGATCTCGAACGGCTTCTTCTTCGCCTTCATGATATTGGGCAAGGTGACGTAGCGCGGCTCGTTCAGGCGCAAGTCAGCAGTGACCACGGCGGGCAGCGCGATCGAGACGGTTTCAAGGCCGCCGTCGACTTCGCGCGTGACCGTGGCCTTGCCGTCGGCGATCTCGACCTTGCTGGCGAAGGTGGCCTGGCCCCAATCCAGCAGACCCGCGAGCATCTGGCCGGTCTGATTGCAGTCGTCGTCGATGGCCTGCTTGCCGAGCACGACGAGCTGCGGTTGCTCCTTGTCGACCAGGGCCTTCAGCAGCTTGGCGACGGCGAGAGGCTGCAACTCCTCATTCGTCTCGACCAGGATCGCGCGATCGGCGCCGATGGCCATCGCGGTGCGCAGGGTTTCCTGGCATTGGCTGACGCCGCAGGACACAACGATGACTTCGGTGACGACGCCCTTTTCCCTGAGCCGCACAGCCTCTTCGACCGCAATTTCGTCAAAGGGGTTCATGCTCATCTTGACGTTGGCCAGATCGACCCCGGTGCCATCGCTCTTGACGCGCACCTTGACGTTGTAGTCGACGACTCTCTTGACGGGGACCAGTATCTTCATCATCGTTACCTCACAGCTCGTCAGTGCCAAGGCCGAACCGGATCGCTTGACTCGCTGCGCGACGGGACAACGAGCGACACCGGCAGTCCCTTCGTCCTAGTTCGCCGCCAACCCCAGCTTCTCGATCAGCGCCTTGTCCTTCGCGAACGTCTCGCGCGCCCACTTGCCGTAGTCCTCCCCGCTGCGATACCAGGTCGCCTGGTTGAGCTGGTCGAGCACCTCGAGGTGTTTCGGATCGTCCATCGCCTTCTTGAACGCGTCGTGCAGCGTCTTGACGATGCCCGGGTCCATGCCCTTCGGACCGACGATGCCGTACGGCGACGACGAGACGATGCCGTAGCCGAGCTCTTTCGCGGTTGGCACGTTCGGCCAGCGCTTGGTGCGCTTCTCGCCAAACGTCAGCAGCAGGCGCATCTGGCCGTTGTCGACGAACTTGTCCCAGCCGGTCGCGTCGCTCTGGGCCATCACATGGCCACCAAGCAGTGCCTGCTGCAGATCGGCGTTGCCTTTGAACGGCACATGGTTCAGCTTGACCTTGGCGCTCTCGGCGAGTTCCTCCATTAACAGGTGCGGCGAGGTGCCGATGCCGGTGGAGCCGTAGTCGATCTTGCCTGGCTGCTTGCGCGCTGCTTCGACGTAGTCGTTGAAAGTCTTGTACGGCGAGTCGCTGCGCACAGTGAAGCCGAAGGTGTAGCCAGACACGCCGACGATGTAGGTGAAGTCACTCAACGGATTCCACCGTGTCTTCTGCATGTGCGGAACGCGCAGCATGCCCATCGGGAACTGCGCGAGGGTGTAGCCGTCGGGCTTGGCGGTGAGCGCCATCATGCCCGGCCCGAGCGTGCCGCCGGCGCCCGGCTTGTTCTCGATGATGATGTTCTGGCCCAGTTGCTTGCCTGCGATTTCGGCCAGCACGCGCAGGTGGCGGTCGGTCGAGCCGCCGGACGGGAACGGCACGATCAGCGTGATCGGTTTGCTCGGGTAAGCCTGCGCCTGGGCAGCGCCGAACGGTGCGAGTGCGGCAGCAGCGCCGGCTGCCATCAGCAGGCTCAGGCGGCGAAACGACAACATGTTCCATTTCATGACGGGTCTCCTTTTTGTTGGCAACTGGCTCATCGCGCCGGCTCCGCGGCACGCCCGAGCGCGATGTAGCGCTCCAGGTGGTGGTCTTCGTCGCCGAGCTGGTGGTCGATCATCACCAGCCGTTTGGCGTGGTGCGGGAGCGGCAGCTCCCAGGACATGCCGATGCCGCCGTGCAACTGGATGCACTCCTCGGCGACGAGCGTGCCGACGCGGCCGATCGTGACCTTGGCGGCCGACAGTGCACGCTCACGCGTCAGGCGGTCCGCGTCAAACGCCGCGGCGGCGTTGATCACCGCCGAGCGCGCCTGCTCGATCTCGAGCAGCAGGTCGGCCATGCGGTGCTGCAGCGCCTGGAAGCTGCCGATCGGTACGCCGAACTGCTTGCGCGTGCGCAGGTACTCGAGCGTCGCCTCCTTGGCCGCGTCCATCGCACCGAGACCCTCGGCGCACAACGCGAGGATGCCGGCGCCGACCGCCTTCTCCAGCGTCGCATGGCCGGCGCCTGGCGCGCCGAGCAAGGCATCGGCGCCGACCGCGACGCCTTTCAGCGTGAGCTCGGCTGCGCGGCCGCCGTCGATCACGGGGTAGCCGCGCAGCGAGAGCCCGGCCGCATCGGCGGGCACCAGGAACAACGAGATGCCCGCCTCGTCGTCCACCGCCCCCGACGTGCGGGCGCTGACGACGAAGACGTCGGCAAACTCGCCATGCTGCACGACCGCCTTGACCCCATCGAGCACCCAGCCCTCGCCCCGGCGTTCAGCGCGTGTGGACACATGAGCCAGCGCATAGTGCGCTTCGGGTTCGCCATGCGCGAACGCGGCAATGTGCTCGCCGCTGATGATGCCGGCCAGCGGTTCACGCTGAGCGTCGGTGCCTGCCGCGGCGATCGCTCCGCCGGCCAGCACGGCCGCGCCGAGGAATGGCTCGACGACGAGTCCGCGGCCCAACTGCTCGAAGACGACGGCGATGTCGAAGCCGCCGCCACCGAAGCCGCCATCCTCCTCGCGAAAGAGCGCGCCGATCACGCCCAGCTCGCCGAACTGATGCCACATCTCCGGGCTGTAGCCAGAGGCCGACTTGGCGATCTTGTCGCGCGTCTCGAAGCCGTATTGCTCCTTGATGAAGCGGCCCAGCATGTCGGCCAGCATGCGCTGGTCTTCGGTGTGCTCGAAGTTCATGGTCTCGCTCCTGTCACAGCCCGAGGATCATCTTGGAGATGATGTTTCTCTGGATCTCGTTGGAGCCGCCGTAGATCGACAGCTTGCGGCTGTTCAAATACTGCGCGGCTGCGGGCGCCGCCTCGACCGAGCCGACCGGTTCGCCGGCATAGCCTTCTTCAAACCCCTCGGCGATGAAGGGCTGGGCATACGGCCCCATCGCGCGCCGGTTCAGCGACGAGATCTCCTGCCGGATCTGGGTGCCGCGGATCTTCAGCATCGAGCTTTCCGCGCCCGGCACGCCGCCGCCGGCCACCGCCGCGATCACGCGCAGGTTGGTGGTCTTCATGTTCTCGAGCTCTATCTCTACCCGCGCCATCCGCGCCGCGAAGGCCGGGTCTTCGGCCAGCGGGCGGCCGTTCTTCTGCTGTTTGGCCGCCACCTTTTTCAGCCGCTCCAAGGCGGCGACCGAGTAGCCGACGCCGGCGATGTTGGTCCGCTCGTAGGTCAGCAGGTACTTGGCGCAGGTCCAGCCCTTGTTCTCCTCGCCGACCAGGTTCTCGACCGGCACGCGCACGTCGGTCAAGAACACCTCGTTGACCTCGTGCGCGCCGTCGAGCGTGATGATCGGGCGCACCTCGATGCCGGGGCTGCTCATGTCGATCAGCAGGAAGCTGATGCCGGCCTGCTTCTTGGCGTCGCGGTCGGTGCGCACCAGGCAGAAGATCATGTTTGCGTGCTGGCCAAGCGTCGTCCAGGTCTTCTGGCCATTGACGACGTAGTGGTCGCCGTCGCGCAGCGCCGTCGTTTTGACCGAGGCCAGGTCGGAGCCCGCGCCGGGTTCCGAATAGCCCTGGCACCACCAGTCCGAACCGTCGAGGATGCGAGGCAGCCAGCGCGCCTTCTGTGCCTCGTTGCCGTACTTGATCAGCACCG
>JBDSAB010000655.1:0-3053 GCA_039922395.1 Caldimonas sp. | reverse complement strand
CACGCACGCGATGGGTGTCGTCGCCGAGGTCGCACAGCGCGTCGTCGTCATGTACGCCGGGATGGTGGTGGAGGAGGCGACTGTCGAGGCGCTGTTCGAGAACCCGCGCCATCCGTACACGCAGGGGTTGATCCGCTCGATTCCGCGCATCGACACCGCCGCGCTGCACAAGGTGCGGCTCGAGCAGATCCCCGGCACGGTGCCGAAGCTGATCGCGCCGGCCGAGGGCTGCCGCTTCGCGCCGCGCTGCAAGCATGCGCAGCCGGCGTGCACTGCGGCGACCCCGGCGCTGCGCGACCTCGGCGACCACGCCCATCGCGTGCGTGATCAGCATGATCGCCATGCCGAGCCGCTCCTTCAGCTCGGACAGCAGGTCGAGGATCTGGGCCTGGATCGTGACGTCGAGCGCCGTCGTCGGCTCGTCGGCGATCAGCAGCTGCGGGTTGCAGGCGAGCGCGATCGCGATCATCACGCGCTGGCGCATGCCGCCCGAGAACTGGTGCGGGTAGTCGTTGACGCGACGCTGCGGGGTCGGGATGCGCACCAGCGCGAGCATCTCGACGGCGCGCTCCATCGCGGCTTTGCGCGACAGGCCGTCGTGCAGGCGCAGGCTTTCTGCGATCTGTTCGCCGACGCTGTAGACCGGGTTCAGCGAGGTCATCGGCTCCTGGAAGATGATCGCGATCTCCTTCGCCCGGACCTTCCGCATCTCTTCGACAGTCGCAGTGACCAGATCCTTGCCATGCCAGAGCACCTCGCCGGCGACGATTCGGCCGGGCGGCATCGGCAGCAGTTTCAGAACGGTCATCGCGGTCACCGTCTTGCCGCAGCCCGACTCGCCGACCACGCAGACGGTCTCGCCGCGCTCGATCGTCAGGTCGACGCCGTCAACGGCATGGAGCCAGCCATCGTCGGTCTTGAAGTGCGTCTTCAGCCCGCGGATCTGCAGCAGCGAGACCTTTTCGGGCGCGGCCGGCCGCGCCGGCGTGTGCGCCGGTGATGTCATCAGCAGGGGGCGGCCGGGCGCCGTCATCACAGCACTCGCCGCGGATCCAGCGCGTCGCGCAGGCCGTCGCCGACGAAGCTGATGCACAAGATGGCGAGGAAGATCGCGGTGCCGGGAAACAGCGCCCAGTGCGGTGCGATGTCGAGGTACTCCTTGCTGTCGTAGAGGATGCGGCCCCAGCTCGGGATGTCAGGAGGGAAGCCAAGGCCGAGGAACGACAGCGTCGACTCGGCAGTGATCGCCGCGGCGACGTCGACCGTGGCGGCGACGATCACCGGGCCGAGCGAATTGGGCAGGATGTGGCGCACGACTTGGCGCGGCACCGAGGCGCCGAGCGCGCGCGCCGCCTCGACGAACTCCTTCTCGCGCAGCGAGAAGAACTGGGCACGCACCAGGCGGGCCACCGGCATCCAGCGGAAACCGCCGATCACCAGCACGATCAGCAGGAAGACGCCGACCTCGGGGCCGAAGGCCTGCTTCAGCGCATCGCGGAACAGGTAGATCAGGATCAGCAACAGCGGCAATTGGGGCAGCGACAGGAACAGGTCGGTGAGCCACATCAGCGCGGTGTCGACCACACCGCGCGAGATGCCCGCGATCGCACCGATCGTGACGCCGACCAGCATCGCCATCAGCATCGCCGCCAGCCCGACGGCGAGCGAGATGCGGCCGCCGTAGAGCATCCGCGCGAAGATGTCCTGGCCGAGGTCATCGGTGCCGAACGGATGGTTCGCGGTCGGCGTGTGCAGGCGTGACGTGAAGTCGATGTCGTTGATCGCGACCTTCCAGAGCAGCGGCCCGAAGGCGACCATCAGCACCATGGTCGCGATGACGATCAGACCGGCGACCGCCAGGCGGTGCCGGAGGAAGCGCCGCCAGGCCTCGGCTGCGGGCGAAATGCTGCGCTGCCCGGCCGTTGCGGAGGCCGGGCTAGCGATAGCTGATGCGGGGGTCGAGCCAGCCATAGAGCACATCGGCGATCAGGTTGAAGAGGATCACGAGGCACGAGAACACGAACGTGACGGCCATGATCACCGGCGTGTCGTTGCGCAGGATCGCGTCGATCAGCAAGGAGCCGATGCCCGGGACGCGGAAGATCTGCTCGGTCACGATCGCACCGCCGAAGACCTGCGGCATCGTCAGCGCGACCAGCGTGACGACCGGGATTAGCGCGTTGCGGACGACGTGCTTCACGATGACCGCGTACTCACGCAGGCCTTTGCTGCGCGCGGTCGTCACATAGTCCAGGCGGATGACGTCAAGCATCGCCGAGCGCACATAGCGGGTCCAGCTCGCGCCCTGGAACAGCCCGAGCACCATCACCGGCATGATCGCCTGCTTGATGTTCTCCCACCACCATTGCCAGCCGGTGGCGGCGATGTCGCTGCGGAACACGAAAGGCAGCCAGTCGAGCTTGATCGAGAACAGCAGGATCAGCAACAGCCCGGTGAAGAAGGTCGGCAACGAGAAGCCGACGAAGGCCAGTGTGCTGGCGATCCGGTCGAACCACGAATAGGGGCGCGCCGCGGAGTAGATGCCGACCGGCAGCGCGATCAGCAGGGCCAGGACCTGCGAGGCGCCGATCACGGCCAGCGTCACCGGCACGCGCTGCCAGACGAGGGTGTCGACGTCGATGCGACTGATGAACGAGAACCCCCAGTCGCCGCGGAACATGGCCAGCAGCCAGCGGAAGTAGCGCTGCCAGACCGGGTCGTCCAGGCCGAACTGCACCCTCAGCCGCTGCGCGACCTCGGGCGGGATGTTCGGGTTGAGCAGCATCTCGCCGAACGGATCGCCCGGCGCCAGCGCAAGCACCGTGAACAGGACGACGCTGATGCCGAGCAGGCTCGGCACGGCGATCAGCAATCGCCGCAGGAGATAGGGCCCCACGGCGCGCTCAGGTCAAGCGGTTGAGGCGATGCCGCCGTCGCGGTACCAGTTGTGCAGCGCCGAGAAGTCGAGGTCCCAACCCGACAGCGTGGTCACCAGCTTCAGGTTGCCGCCGCGCACCCGCGGCCGGCTGATCAGCGGGATCACGATGAAGTCG
>JBDSAB010000654.1:0-3492 GCA_039922395.1 Caldimonas sp. | reverse complement strand
CCACCTGCTTTGACCGCTGTTGAGAACGGCGCCGAAAAAGTCGTTGGCCAGCGTTCGATGATGCTCATGCGCGGGGGCCGTTTTGATCGCGACGCGTGATGACCTGTCCTGCGCGTATGCCGCGATGCGCACCGTGCTGCCAGGTCACGCAGCCATTCACGATCACGCAGTCGATGCCCTCGGCCGGCGTCGTCGGCAACTCGTAGTTCGCGGTATCGCGAATCGTCATGGCATCGAACACCACGAGGTCTGCATGATGGCCGATCTTGAGCGTGCCGCGCTCGTGCAGGCCGAAGCAGCGCGCGGTCAGCCCGGTCATCTTCCAGACCGCGGTCTCGAGCGGGAACAGGCCGACGTCGCGGCTGTAATGGCCGAGCACGCGCGGGAACGTGCCCCACAGGCGTGGATGCGGCTTCGGTCCGACGGCGATACCGTCCGAGCCGATCATCGTCTCGTCGAAAGCGAGGATGCGCCGCACGTCGGCCTCGTCCATCAGGAAGTAGATCGCACTGCCGGGCTGCAGGCGGCGGGCTGCCTCGTCCTTGGCGACGCCCCATTCGCGCGCGATCTCGTCGAGGTCGCGGCCGGCGTGTTCGGGGTGCGGCTGGCTCGATGCGATCAGCACGCGGCCGTCGAGCATGCCGCGGTCGGTGCGGATCATCGTCGAGCCGGCGTGGTACGGATAGCAGTCGAGCGCGACGCACTGGCAGGCCATCGCCGCGCGGATGTGCGGCAGCGTGACCTGCGAGCGGCCGAAGTTCGCGGCGTTCTGCACCTTGTGGTGCGAGACGACGACCGGCACGTCGAGCTCGCGGCCGATCCGGAAGGTCTCGTCGAGCGCCTCCATCACGCGGTCGGCCTCGTCGCGCATGTGGGTCACGTAGATCGCGCCGCCGGGACCGAGCGCGCGGCCGACCTCGATGATCTCCTCGGTCGTCGCTTTCGCGGCGGGCGGGTAGAAGGTGCCGGTCGATAGGCCGAGCGCGCCGGCCGCCAGCGCCTCGTCGAGCAGGCGCTGCATCGCCATGATCTCGTCGGCCTCGGCCGGCCGGTCGATCGACGACATCGTGCGCACCCGCAACGTCGTGTGGCCGACCAGCGAAGCGACATTGACCGCGGCCGGCGTGCGCTCGAGCTGTTCGAAGTAGGTGGCGAAGTCTTCATAGCGCCCGCGCTCTCTCGCCTCGAGCAGGTCGAGCGGCGACGGCAGCGGCGTGTCGGCGGCGAGCGGTGCAATGCTGATGCCGCAGTTGCCGGCGACCACGGTGGTGACGCCCTGCGAGACCTTGAAGCTCATGTCGGGTTGCGACAGCAGCGCCTGGTCATCGTGGGTGTGGGCGTCGATGAAGCCGGGCGCGACGATGCGGCCGGTCGCGTCGAGCGTGCGCCTGGCCGGACGATCGGCGAGCGCGCCGATCGCGGCGATGCGGCCGTCGACGATGCCGACGTCGGCATCGAAGCGCGGCGCCCGCGTGCCGTCGATGACGGTGCCGCCGCGGATCAGCAGGTCGAACGGGGGAAGGTGCTCGGGCATCGGTGTCTCCTGGAGCGATCGGTGCGCCTGCATAGGAGCCCGGATCGCGAGGTTTCGAACGGTACATCGAACGGCCGGGCCCGACAGCCGAGGGCCAAGGTTCGCCTGCGACCGGCGCGTGCCCCCCATGGCTTGAAGGGCGCTAGCGGAAGTGGCAGGCGACGCGGTGCTCGTGAGACGACTCCGTTCCGGCCGTCGATGCGCGCAGGCTCAGCTCGGGCCGCTGCTCGCGGCAGACCGGCTGGGCCAGCGGGCAGCGCGTGTGGAAGCGGCAGCCGCTCGGCGGCCGCGCGGGGCTCGGCGGATCGCCACTCAACAAGGTTCGCTGCACGCGTCGGCGCGGGTCGGGCACCGGCACCGCGGCCAGCAGGATTTCGGTGTACGGATGGCGCGGTGCGTTGAACAGGGTGTCACGGTCGGCGATCTCGACGATGTGGCCGAGGTACATCACGGCGACCCGGTGGCTGATGTGGCGGACCACCGCGAGGTCGTGGGCGACGAACAGATAGGCGATGCCGAACTCGGCCTGCAGGTCGGTCAGCAGGTTGATGACCTGGGCCTGCACCGAGACGTCGAGCGCCGACACCGGCTCGTCGCAGACGATCAGCTTCGGCTGCAGCGCGAGCGCGCGGGCGATGCCGAGGCGCTGGCGCTGGCCGCCGGAGAACTCGTGCGGATAGCGATCGAGCGCTTCCGGCCGCAGGCCGACCTTCGAGAACAGCCAGGTCGCGCGCTCGCGCCGCTGCGCCGCCGTGCGGGTCGCGTCGGACGGAAAGTTGCGCATCGGCTCGGTGACGATCTCGCCGGCCGGCAGGCGCGGGTTCAGCGACGCGTACGGGTCCTGGAAGATGATCTGCAGATGGCGCCGGTGCTCGCGCATCGCGCCGCGGTCGAGTGTCAGCAGCTCCTCGCCGTCGAGGCGCACCGAGCCGGCGGTCGGCTCGATCAGGCGCAGCACCGACTTGCCGGTCGTCGTCTTGCCGCAGCCCGATTCGCCGACCAGTGCCAGCGTCTCGGCATGGGCGAGGTCGAACGAGACACCGTCGACGGCCTGGACCACCGGCTGCGCCTTTGCGAGCCAGCGCTTCGGCGAGGCGTAGTGCTTCTTCAGGTCGCGGACCTGGAGCAGCGGTGTCGCGAGCGTGGTGGACGGCGTGCTCATCGCGACAGCCGGGCGGCCTCGAAGCAGGCGACGAGGTGGTCGTCGCCGTGATCCTCCAGCGCCGGCACCTCGGCTCGGCAGCGATCGGTCGCGAAGGCGCAGCGCGGCGCGAACGCGCAGCCGACGCCCAGGTCGCGCGGCGCCGGCACCATGCCGGGAATCTCGGTCAGGCGCGCAGCAGCGGTGTTCATCGACGGCATCGACGCCATCAGCGCACGGGTGTACGGATGGAGCGGCCGATCGAACAGGTCGACGGTGGCGGCTTCCTCGACCTTGCGGCCGGCGTACATCACGACGACCCGGTCGCACGCTTCGGCGACGACGCCGAGGTCGTGCGTGATCAGCACGATGCCCATCCCGAGGCGGCTCTGCAGGTCGGCGAGCAGCGCCAGGATCTGGGCCTGGATCGTGACGTCGAGCGCGGTGGTCGGCTCGTCGGCGATCAGCACCTCCGGGTTGCAGGCCAGCGCCAGGGCGATCATCACGCGCTGGCGCATGCCGCCCGAGAGCTGGTGCGGGTACTCGTCGAGGCGCCGCTCGGGCTCGGCGATCTGCACCAGGCGCAGCATCTCGATCGAGCGCTGCAGCGCCTCGCGCCCGCCGACCTTCTGGTGCACCGTCACGGTCTCGGCGATCTGCCGGCCGACGCTGAGCACCGGATTGAGCGAGGTCATCGGCTCCTGGAAGATCATCGAGATGCGGTTGCCGCGGATCGCCCGCATGCCGCGTTCGTCGAGCCGAAGCAGGTCGGCGCCGCGCAGGCGCACGCGGCCGCCGTGGCGGGCCGGCGGCGTCG